>DASTBJ010000680.1:0-2210 GCA_035712125.1 Terriglobia bacterium | reverse complement strand
CGGCTAGTATGGCAGCGAGGCGACGGTCCATTGCGCTTGCCCCCTGGTCACCAATCCTAGAACTCCACCGAAACGATTGCGAGTCCGGTTGGGGTCAAACTCGGCTGTAGCGAAGCCGCCGCGGTATGTCCGCTGTTCCACTAGATGGAGACATCCGCTGGCGCGACGAACACGTCAGCCGTGCCATCACCGGCCGATCGCACTCAGTCCGCCACGAAGTGCCGATCGGAGGCCGCATCCGCCTACCGTCACTGGTCAATAAGCCCGCTGCTTGCCGGATCCATCAACGTCCAAAACTTTCTCGGCTGGCAAGCTTGGGTTTGTGTGGCGCGGCAACGGGACAGCCCTAGTGGTTGGGTTAATGCCCGAATAAGTCGAAATTCATGAGCCGTTCACTTACCGTTTGGCAGAATACAGGGTCCGCGCCACTGAGGTCGGTGCGTCCAGGAAAGCGTGCGCATGTGAGCCTATACGCGAGCCATGCCGAGGTCCGATCCCGGATGATCGGGGAGCTGCACGAGTGGTGGCTGGCTCACCGAAACGGCGACATCCCAGATCGCAGCCGCCTCGACCCGGTGGACTTCACGCACCTGCTGCCGAGCCTTCTGCTCAGTGAAGTCGTGCATCAGCCCTTCCGGGTCCGATTTCGTCTGGTGGGAACGAAGGTCGTCGAGGCGATGGGATTGGACATCACGGGCCAGTTCCTCGACGAGCTCGTATCGCCCGAACGCGAACCATGGCTCGAGCACTATCGCCTGTCGTACCGAGCGCAAGCTCCAGTATTTGGGACCACTTCTCTGATTTCCACGGCGGGCGCGCGATTCCCCTACGAGTTCGGCATCTTTCCGCTCCGCAGGGGCAAAGCCAGCATCGACCAGTTTGTCGCCATCGCGGACTATTTCGGCTTCTCCAGCTCGTCTGACGAACTCGTCGCATGGCGACATCGCGGCGCGACGCAGGGCCTCAGCAGCGCGTCTGATGACTCTGACGAGCGATCCTGACGGCTCTTCGTCACGGCCGGCCACGAGATGGTTGGTTCTCAGACAAATATGCCGCATTTGCCGATTAACCGGTGCGGCACCAATGCGCGGCGCCTCGACTATAATCCCTCTCTGTAGCAGCGTTGGATCGCCTTAGTTTGGAATATCGGAACGATGGGCGGCTTCATCGATCGCCCGTTTCAGCAACACCGGAGGCGAAGTCGCAGCCAAACTATCGAATGACTGGAAAAATGGGGCAACCGGTCGCTGAAATCTCTGCGAAAGCGACGCAGGTACCCGATGAGTGACCCGGAGGGGGGCAGCGTCGAGAACAACGGCCTAAAGCTGATAGCACAGCTAAGAGCGCGGAGGCCGCAGGACTGGCTGATGGCGATCTCACCGACCTATCAACTCGCAAATCCGCTGTTCCAAATTGACCATATCATAGGGTTTGAACAGAAGCCAACGCGGCGGTCCCATGTATCCGCTGGCCGCTTTGACGTTCTCCACGCCAGATGCAAGAAGCACTTTCACCCGCGGTCTGTGTTGCTTGAGCCATCGCTGCAACTCGAATCCATCCATTTCGGGCATTTGAACGTCTGAAAAGACCACGTCGACATGTTCGCCTTTTTCTAAGTGGTCGATTGCCTGCCTGGCGCTGTGTGCTTCCAGAGTTCGATATCCGGCATCACGCAGACAGTCGCTTGCAAGCGAGCATATGAGTGGCTCGTCATCGACGACCAGCACTGTCGGCGTTCTCTCGCGGCCCGTGTCGTTGCCCATGGCCCGCCTTGCGATAGTGGCTTAAAATACTCTGCCCGCCCGATAGTTCCCAAGCAAGGATGAGATTGCTTCCGCATGAAAGCAAGCTATTCTGAATGCCATGGTTGAGCCAGTCACTCTCACTTCGTTTGCGAATGGAAGATATTTACTTCGGGCGTCTTGCACTCGGGGTGTCGAGTGCAATTCCACATGGGAGATTGATATCAATCAGGCAATCGAGTCCTTCGGAGATATAACCCTTACGGAGTTGCGTCGAAAATTCCGTTGCCCAAAATGCAATGGAGCGGTTGTAACGACTCTCATCTCTATGAAATGACGCGCGCGCTCGTCAATGGTCTTCGATGGCAAATCGGATTACGCATTCGAATCCTTCAGCAGCGTAGTCGAAACTGACGTCGCCATTGAGTTCGCCCTTTGCAGAGCCTTCGATGAGTTTTGAGCCGAAGC
>DASTBJ010000679.1:0-7723 GCA_035712125.1 Terriglobia bacterium | reverse complement strand
CTGGGCGGGCAGGCGTTTGTGCCCGGCGTGGCCGGCACGTGGAAGGACCTCACCGACAGCGTGAATTTCATGGCCAGTAACCTTACCGCGCAGGTTCGTAACATTGCCGAAGTAGCCACTGCGATCGCGCGCGGCGATCTTTCCAAAAAGATTACCGTAGACGTTCGCGGTGAAATTCAATTGCTCAAAGAGACGCTCAACACCATGGTTGAGCAGCTTCGGTCTTTCGCTGCGGAAGTGACGAGGGTGGCTCGTGAGGTCGGGACGGACGGCCGCCTGGGAGGTCAGGCTGTTGTGCCGGGTGTTGCAGGCACCTTCAAAGATCTTACCGACAACGTTAACCTGCTCGCCGCCAACCTGACGACGCAGGTACGCAATATCGCGGAAGTTACAACGGCTGTGGCACGCGGCGATCTCTCGCGAAAAATCACCGTCGACGTAAAGGGAGAGGTCCTCGAACTCAAGAACACCATCAATACAATGGTCGATCAGCTCAACGCTTTCGCGTCGGAAGTGACGCGCGTCGCGCGCGAAGTCGGCACCGAGGGAAGGCTGGGCGGTCAGGCGCAGGTTCCGGGTGTCGCCGGCACGTGGAAGGATCTCACCGAAAGCGTCAACGTTATGGCCGCGAACCTCACCGAGCAGGTGCGCGGGATCGTGAAAGTCGTCACCGCGGTCGCCGAAGGAGAGCTCAAACAGGAAATGAGGGTCAACGCCAAGGGAGAGGTGGCAGCGTTGGCGGACACGATCAACAACATGATGAGCACTCTGGCCACATTCGCGGAGCAAGTTACAACGGTTGCCCGCGAGGTTGGTGTCGAGGGCCGCCTGGGAGGCCAGGCGAACGTTCCGGGAGCGGCAGGAACATGGAAAGACCTCACCGGCAACGTCAACCTGCTCGCGGCCAACCTCACCAACCAGGTGCGCGCAATCGCGGAAGTCGCGACTGCCGTTACAAAGGGTGATCTCACGCGATCCATTCAGGTGGAAGCGCGTGGAGAAGTGGCGGAGCTCAAGGACAACATCAATACGATGATCGATAACCTCCGCCTGACGACCGATCGGAATACCGAGCAGGACTGGCTCAAGACGAACCTGGCGAGGTTCACCGGCATGCTTCAGGGGCAGCGTGATCTGGAAAGCGTTGGCAAGTTGCTGCTGAACGAGCTCGCGCCTCTCGTCAATGCGCATCAAGGCGTCATCTATCAAATGCAATGGGAAGGAACCCCCCGGCTGAATATCCTGGCCAATTACGCCGATTCCTTCTCTTTCGGTTATCCCAGTAATCTGCGGTTGGGACAAACCTTCATCGGACAGTGCGCGGCCGACAAGCGCCGAATCCTCATCTCGCAGGTGCCGATGGATACGGTTCCGGTGGATTCAGGTCTGTTCGACGCATTTCCCCGCAGCGTGGTGGTGCTTCCGGTTCTGTTTGAGGATCAGGTTAAGGCCGTGATCGGCCTCGCCTCACTTGGAGACTTCCAGCCCGCTCACCTGAGTTTTCTTGAGCAGCTGACGGTCAGCGTCGGCATCGTATTCAATAGCGTCGAAGCCACAATGAAAACGGAGGGCCTGCTGAAGCAGTCGCAACAGCTTGCTGTAGAACTTCAGATACAGCAGCGGGAGCTTCAGCAAACCAACGAACAGCTTGCACAAAAAGCGCAACAGCTCGCCGAAAGAAACGTCGAAGTCGAACGCAAGAATCAAGAAATCGAACAAGCTCGCAGGGCTCTGGAAGAAAAGGCGGCCGAACTCGCGCTCACGTCAAAATATAAATCCGAGTTCCTGGCAAACATGTCTCACGAACTGCGGACGCCCCTGAACAGCATCCTTATCCTGGGGCAGCAGCTCAGTGAGAATCCGGACGGAAATCTGACACCGAAACAGGTCGAGTTTGCGCGCACCGTGCATGCTGCGGGGTCGGATCTTCTCAATCTCATCAGCGACATTCTGGACCTGTCCAAGATTGAATCGGGGACGGTCAGCGTGGAGGTGGAAGAGATTCTCTTCGCAAACGTGCTCGACAAAGTTGGCCGCACATTCCGGCATGAAGCGGAAAATCGTAAGCTGACTTTTGAAATCGTCGCCGATGCGAATCTCGAGCGTACAATCGTCACCGATTCCAAGCGACTGCAGCAGATTCTCAAGAATCTGTTGTCCAACGCATTCAAGTTTACAGAGCAGGGTGGTGTTCGCCTGCATGTTTCGAATGCTCCCGGCGGATTCAACACAGAACATCCGATTCTGAAGTCCGCTCCATCCGTCATTGCCTTCGAAGTGTCCGACACAGGTGTGGGCATTCCTGCTGAGAAGCAGAAGATAATCTTTGAAGCATTCCAGCAGGCCGACGCCAGCACGAGTCGCAAGTATGGCGGCACCGGTTTAGGCCTCGCCATCAGTCGCGAACTGGCGAACCTGCTCGGTGGTGAGATCCAGTTGCGCAGCACTCCCGGTGTCGGCAGTTCTTTCACTCTGTATCTGCCGCAAAAATTCGCAGAGGTTCCGGCCACACCCCGAAAGGCGCAGGAAGAAGCTGCTTCGGTCAGGCAATACAGGAAACTGCTCGCTGTTGCGGGTCTGACACTGGAACGCCCGGAAGACGATCGGGAGAATCTCGAAGCCGACGATCCCGTTCTGTTAATCGTGGAAGATGATCCGTATTACCTGCGCACAATGATGGATCTGGCCCATGAGCACGGGTTCAAGGTGATCGTTGCCATGCGCGGCGCCGAGGCACTCGAACTGACGCGCAAATACTATCCCGCGGCAATCTCGCTGGACATTTTCCTGCCCGACATGCTGGGTTGGACTGTTCTGAGTCATCTGAAACAGGACCCACTGACGCGGCATATTCCGGTGCAGATTGTGACGCTGGACGAGGATCGCCAACACGGTCTGGCGAGCGGGGCTTTTGGCTTCGTCAGCAAACCGTCTACGGCAGAAGGATTGAATGTCGCCCTGACGCGTATCAAGGATTATGCGCAGCCCCAACGGCGCCGGCTTTTGATTGTCGAGGATAATGACGCAGAAAGACTCAGTATTACGGCTTTGTTGGGACACGACGACATCGACATTGAAAGTGCCGCTTCAGGGGAAGAGGCGCTGAAGAAAATGAAGAATGAGCTCTACGACTGCGTTGTTCTCGACTTGCGCCTTCCGGATATGTCAGGCTTTGACGTCCTCGAGAAGCTCCGCGTCGATGATTCCCTGCGCGAAGTACCTGTTGTCGTATTCACCGGGAAGGAGCTGACGCCCGATGAGTACAGCCGCCTTCACACCATCGCCCGCAGCGTCGTGGTCAAGGGCGTCGAATCTCCGGAAAGGCTACTGGATGAGACTTCGATTTTCCTGCATCGCGTTATCGGAAATCTGCCTGAGGAAAAGCAGCGCCTTCTGGAACGTCTCCGCGCTTCAGATGAGAATCTTGTGAATAAACAGGTTCTCGTGGTAGACGACGACGTCCGTAATATCTTTGCTCTCAGCAGCGTTCTCGAACGGCGCGGTATGACGGTCCTTACTGCGAATACCGGACAGGAGGCCATCGAGACCCTGGACGCCACCGACGTGTCGATTGTTCTGATGGACATTATGATGCCCGGCATGGACGGGTACGCAGCGATTCACGAAATTCGCGGCAGAGCCGCTTTCCGCAGGCTTCCTATCATCGCTCTCACGGCCAAGGCTATGAAGGGTGATCGCGAGAAGTGCCTGGATGCCGGAGCGTCCGACTATCTTGCGAAGCCAGTGAACACGGAGCAGCTGCTTTCCACACTGCGGACATGGCTCCATCGGTAAGGAAAAAACAGCATGAGCACCAAGATGAATATTCTGATGGTGGACGATCAGCCGGCCAAGCTGCTCAGCTACGAAACGATTCTCGGGTCGCTCGGTGAGAACCTGATTCGAGCGACATCCGGACAGGAAGCGCTGAGTCTGCTTCTGAAACATGAAGTGGCAGTTGTTCTCATGGATGTGTGTATGCCGGACGTCGACGGATTTGAGCTTGCCTCAATGATTCGGCAACACCCTCGATATCAGAAAACCGCAATCATTCTGATTTCCGCGATCCATTTGGCCGATGTCGATCGGGTGAAAGGTTATGAGGTCGGCGCCGTGGATTATGTGCCGGTTCCCGTTGTCCCTGAAATCCTTCGTGCCAAAGTCAGCGTCTTTGTCGACCTGTTCCGTAAGACCAGGCAACTGGAAAACATCAATACCTTGCTTGAAGAGAGAGTATCGGCCCGCACCGCGGATCTCGCATCACTTGCTTCGAGGTTGCAGGAGGCGGATCGCCGCAAGGACCAGTTTCTGGCGACTCTGGCTCACGAACTCCGCAATCCGCTGGCACCCATTGCAACCGCAGCCAAGATCCTTCAGCGAAAGGCGCTCGATGATCCTGAGGTGCGAAAGGCCCAGAGTATCATTGACCGGCAATCCGCACACCTCACCCGGCTGGTGGACGACCTTCTCGATCTCAGCCGGATTTCGCGAAACAAGCTCGAACTGCATCCGGAACGGACTGACGTGGCAACCGTGATGAGTGCCGCACTCGAGACTTCCGGCCCCTTGATCGACTCCTTCGCCCACGAATTGATCGTGAACATACCCCCCGAGCCCATATACCTGGACGCCGACATCGTGCGCCTTTCGCAGGTGTTTACCAACCTTCTGAACAACGCTGCCAAGTTCACGAATCGTGGCGGCAAGATCACTCTCAACGTTGAATCGGATGCAGAGTCCGTCGTGGTCACCGTAGCGGACACAGGGATCGGGATCCCCCCCGAGCATTTGCCGTATATTCACGAACCGTTCTATCAACCCGAGTCTTCGCTCGAAAAAGCGAAGTCCGGGTTGGGAATCGGCCTGACACTGGTCTGGCAGCTGGTTGAAATGCACGGTGGCAAGGTTACGGTTAACAGCGGGAGCGCCGGCAACGGTAGTGAATTTATCGTGCGCCTGCCGCGTGCCGAGACGCCTTCGAGCGCAATGCCCGAATCGGACGTCGAAAAGAAGCCAGTACCTGAAAGCGCAAAACGGATTCTTGTAGTGGATGACAATCATGATTCGGCCGACGCCGTGACCCTGATTCTTCAGCTCGACGGCCACGACGTGAAAGCCGTCTACAACGGTATCGACGCGCTGGACCTTGTCGAGCGGTTCAAACCTCACGCGGTGCTGCTGGACATTGGTATGCCACAGATGAACGGATACGAAGTCGCACAAAGGCTGCGGGCACAAGCCTGGGGTAAGACTGTTGTGCTGATCGCACAAACGGGATGGGGGCAGGCAGAGGATATCCGGCAATGTCACGAAGCGGGCTTCGATCATCATGTGACCAAGCCGATCGACTTCCGAAAACTCAGGGATTTCTTCGTTACTGCCGACCTGCCGCTGGCTTGACAGAGACTTGAGTTGTGAGTGCGCAGTTTTGAGTCGAGACGGTCTTCTACTCATGACTCACTCCAGACTCCGAACTGGCTAAAGGAGGCTCTATGTCTTTTCTTTGGATGCTCGTCGTTGGCTTGGTTGTTGGTGCTCTGGCAAAGCTGTTTATGCCCGGACGTGATCCAGGCGGTATCCTCGTAACCATGCTCCTTGGAATAGCAGGCGCCGCTGTCGCCGGCTTCATCGGCCGGGCAGTGGGATGGTACGAGCCAGGAGACGCCGCCGGATTTATCGCCTCGATCGTGGGTGCGGTCCTGCTTCTCGCAATCTATCGCGCTCTGATGCGTCGCGGCGGCAGCCGCATCGATCGCCCGGCCTAACCTGTAACGCGCTTGTCAGGCTTGTTTGGATTCGAGACAGCTATATCCCTGGAAGCCTGCGGTGCGTCCTCCACTTCTCCGACGAAAACGATTGATCCCGCTGGGATAGCCGCCCTCTGGCAAGGGGCGTGCACGTTCCAGGGGAGAACCAATTCGCAGGAGAAGATATATGAAATCATTACTTGGATTTGGCGTTACTGCAGCGTGGTTGCTCGTTACGTCTGCAGTATTCGGTCAGGTGACGAGCCCGACACAAGTCCAGGCACAGCGCTCCGGGGAAAACCCACTCTACCGAGTCACGATCAACGTTGTAGAGCGTGATATCAAGGCGGTGAACTATCGTGTCCGGGGCGCCCCCACGAAGGTGGACTTTAAGGGCACGGCGCTTCTGCCGGATGCAAAAGGCGATGCGTGGGTCGAAGGACAGAAGGGATACACCGAGATCAAAGCGGAGTTTGAAAATTTCAAGCCCGCAACCACGTATGGTCCGGAATATCTGACCTACGTCCTCTGGGCGATCACTCCGGAGGGACGTGCGACCAATCTAGGTGAAGTTATCCTCGATGGCAAAGAGGGTGACCTTCATGTCACTACAGAACTTCAGTCGTTCGGCATGATTGTCACGGCTGAGCCCTATTTTGCCGTCGCACAGCCCAGCGACGTCGTGGTGCTGGAGAACCTGATTCGAGAGGATACCGAAGGCGGCATCTCGACGATCAACGCTAAGTTCGACCTCTTGAAGCGCGGACAATATGTGGTGAATGCAGCGCCGGACGAACTCAAACCCGCCAATCTGGACGATAAAACGCCTCTGGATCTCGCGCAGGCTCGTAATGCCGTTCGCATTGCCAGCTGGAGCGGCGCGCAAACATATGCAGCCGACACACTGCAGAAAGCAAAGATGTTGCTGAACGAAGCGGAAACGCTGCATTCGAAGAAGGAGAGCAAAAAGAAGATTTCCACGGCTGCGCGGGAAGCTGTCCAGGTCGCCGAAGACGCTCGGTTGGTAACGCTAAAGCGAGAAGATGAGGCGCGGCTGGCAGCCGAACGTGAGGCGGCGCAGAATCGTGAAGCAACCGCACGAGCTGACGCTGAGCGCGAGGCACGCCTTCGTGCTGAAGCTGACGCCGCGCAACGCCTCGAAATCGAGCGCCGAGCGCGAGCTGAAGCCGAGGAACGGGTTGCTAAGGAAAAGGCCGAAGTCGCACGGCTGGAGGCCGATCGCGCACGGTCGGAGGCTAACCGTTCACAACAACAAGCTGCCCTTCATGCCGAAGAAGCACGTCGGGTTGCGGAAAGAGCCGAACGCGACAAGGCAGAGTTGCGCGCGAATCTGATGAAGCAACTTAATCTGATCCTGGAAACCAGGGACAGTGCTCGTGGCTTGATCGTCAATATGTCCGATGTCTTGTTTGATACGGGCCAACACACGCTCAAACCTGGAGCTCGGGAAAAGCTCGCGAAGGTCTCAGGGATTCTGCTTTCACATCCCGGTCTCAAAGTAGAGGTGGAAGGCCATACTGACAGCGTCGGCACCGACGACTTCAATCAATCGCTTTCAGAACGCCGTGCAGAGTCGGTTAAGACTTATCTGACCGACCAGGGAATTCCGGCGGCGAACATCCGCTCCAGGGGTTTCGGGGAATCGCAGCCCGTTGCCTCAAACGATACGGCGGCGGGACGTCAGCAAAACCGCCGCGTGGAATTGGTGGTCTCTGGAGACGCAATCGGTTCCTCGATTCACGCGACGCTTCAGTAGCGAAGCGCTTCCATACTGAACAGTTCCCCCCTCCCCCTCCTGGCAAACGGGAGGGGGATTTTTTCAGTTGGCGCGACCACAACGATTTCGACCTGTGGAGGAGACGTGGGACCCAAGTACTCGCCTGAGTTTGCAAGCACTCGCCGGATTACTTGTGAGACGCAATTTGCCCGCGATGTCTATCTCGGGTTGAGCGCTC
>DASTBJ010000678.1:0-3073 GCA_035712125.1 Terriglobia bacterium | reverse complement strand
GTGAATCCTCGGACATCTTTGACCAGAAGAATCGTCAGAATCATCACGATCGCGATCCCGACGACGACAGCTCCGAGCACCCTGCCGGTGCGTTGAAGCTCTCTCTGCAACGGAGTGAATTCCGGTGCAGCCGCTTTCAGCAGACCTGCGATTTGCCCCATCTCCGTGTTCATCCCGGTACTGACGACCACGGCTTCGCCATGGCCATATGTTGCTGCGGTTCCACTGAAGACCATGTTCTGCCGATCGCCGAGAGCGGACGCTTCCTTAATCGGGGCGACTTCTTTCATGACCGGCAGACTTTCGCCGGTCAGCGCGGCTTCAGCGGTCTGCAGACCCGTGACGGAGATGAGCCGCGCATCGGCGGGAATCGTGTCACCTTCGGAAACAATCAGGATATCCCCCGGCACGACTTCGGTAGCCGGCACACTTGTACGCTGACCATCACGTCGAACATGAGCCTGAGCGGCGGCCATCTTCCGCAGCGCCGCGACAGCGGATTCGGCGCGCGATTCCTGGATGTAGCCCATCACGGCGTTGAGGAGAATGACTGCAAAGATGGCCAGGGCCTCGTAGGGGAGAGCGGAGTCTCGTTCGTAGAACCACAGGCCGAAGGAAATGGCCGTGGCGACGAGGAGGAGGATGACGAGGATATCCTGGAACTGTGCGAGGAATTTCCGCCAGGAAGGGACGGGCTTTTCGGCGGCAAGCTCATTTGCGCCGTATTGCTCCAGACGCTTGCGCGCTTCGTCGGTCGTCAGGCCGTCTCGCGTGGCGGCCAGCTCCGACAGGACTTCGTCGACAGTCTGTTCGTGAGCGTTCACGGGTGTCGACGGAACAGCCGAGTCCCCTCCTCAGCCGAGGAGGGGACTCGGCTCACCTGGACTTCTTGCTCCGTCCATTGCTCACCTGGCCTTCTTGTTCCGCCCACCTAGTCTTCCTGCTCCGTTCCACTGCCGCCCATTTTTCTTTCCAGCGCTTCAATACGTTTCAGCAATTCCGGCAGGCGCTTAAAGAGCGTCGAGCTCTTCAGCCAGGTCTTGTTGTCGATAGCGGGATATCCCGAGCTCACGCTTTTCGGCTCGATGTCGCTCGCCACTCCCGATTGGGCAGTGAGAATGGCACCATCACCAATAGTCAGGTGTCCTGCAACGCCGACCTGGCCGGTAAGAATGACATCTCTACCGATCTTCGAGCTTCCTGCCAGGCCAACCTGTGCACACAGCAGAGCGTTTTCTCCAACCAGTGACGCGTGACCGATTTGAACAAGGTTGTCTATCTTCGCCCCGCGGCGAATCCGCGTCTCTCCAATGGTGGCGCGATCGATTGTGGAATTCGCTCCGATTTCCACGTCGTCTTCGACGACGACAATGCCCGACTGGACGATTTTGTAATAGGAGCCGTCGTCCTGTTTCGCATAGCCATAGCCATCGGTCCCGATCTTTGCGCCATCCTGCAGAATGACACGATCTCCGATTCTGCAAAACTCGCGCACGGAAACGTGAGCATACGCTTTGAAGTCACTCCCGATCCGCGCACCGCGCGAGATATGGACAAACGGATAAAGGATGCAGTTGTTTCCGATCTCCACATCGTCCTCAATCACAACGAAAGGGGCAATCGAAGCGTTGGCGCCGATCTTCGCTCCAGGGGAAATCCGTGCCGAAGCGTCGATGCCTGGAGCGGGAGCCGGTGCCTGATAGAACAATTCCACGGCCCTGGCGAATGCAAGATAGGGATTCGCGGTGCGCAGCGTTGCTGTGGGAATGTCCTGAAACGCCGTCTCCACGATAACGGCCGATGCTGTTGTGGTTTTCACCCTCAATGCGTACTTTCGATTGGAGACAAAGGTCAAGTCGCCTGGCTGCGCTTCATCAATGGCAGCGACGCGCTGGATCTCGATGTTTGCGTCGCCTTTCAGTTCACACCCCAGATGTTGTGCGATGCTTCCCAGCTTCAAACGGCGTACCTCCGAGTCGAGTCCGTTTCCAATGGTACACTTTTCCGCCGATGAGCGAACACCGCAGTGTGCTGAAGTCCACGTCTCTCATCAGTGCGCTTACCGTTCTCAGCCGAATCTTCGGATACATTCGCGACAAACGGATCTCATTTCTTCTCGGCACCGGAGACCTGGCGGACGCCTATGCCGTCGCTTTCAGAATTCCGAACACGCTGCGCAGGCTTGTGGGGGAAGGGGCGGTCAGCGCCGCATTCATTCCCGTCTTTTCGGAGTACCTGGCCGAAAACAAGCGGAAGGAAATCTGGGAGTTTGTGAATGCCGTCTTTTCGGTTGCGATCGTCGCGATGTCGATCGTGGTTGTCGCAGGCATCCTCGCCTCTTCCTATATTGTTGGCTTCTTCGCCGTCGGTTTTAACGCGCAAAAGCTTGAAGCAACGACGATGCTGAATCGGATCATTTTTCCGTACATCGGGCTCGTAAGTCTTTCGGCGCTTGCGATGGGAGTGTTGAACAGCTTCGGACGCTTCGCCGCGTCAGCGTTTGCTCCGGTTCTCTTGAATATGAGCATCATTGCTCTGTCCTTCCTGTCGGATTTCTTTCCGAATCCTGGGGTTGCGCTCTCTATAGGCGTTGTTATCGGCGGAATCTTGCAAATCGTGATTCAAATTCCTTCGCTCCGTAGAACAGGCTGGAGGTTGCGGTGGCTTTGGGACCTGGCGCATCCCGGCGTGCGACGCGTCGTCGCGTTGATCGGACCGCGCATCTTTGGTATCGGCATCGTGCAGATCGATGTGCTTATCGGGACTCAGTTTGCGTCGCGCATGATCGAGGGAAGCGTGGCCTCTATCGGGCTGGCGGATCGCGTCATGGAGCTCGTACTGGGAGGTTACGTCATCGCATTATCCACAGCCGTCCTCCCACTCTTAACGCGGCAGGCGGCTGCAAACAGGATTGAAGACATGAAGACCACGCTAAGCTTTTCGATGCGGCTTGTTCTGTTCATCACTCTTCCTGCGACTGTGGGATTAATCCTCCTCCGAGTTCAGATCATTGAGGTTCTCTTTGAAGGAGGAGAGTTCGATCGGCAATCCATAGAGCTGACTGCCTGGGCAT
>DASTBJ010000677.1:0-5133 GCA_035712125.1 Terriglobia bacterium | reverse complement strand
TCCCATCTTCACTCTACACATTTGTCCGCTGGCCTCACGCGTCAAGAGTCTCAGGTAGAAGTGCCTTCGTCTCGTGAGAACGCCAATGATAGTCGCAATATTCTGGTGAGCCACGGGATTTTTCCCACCGGGAAGAGGCATTCGATTGGCGTTAGGAGTCAGGGAAAGCAATCATTGCACATGCCTGATTTACATCCTCTCTTTATACCAGCGCGCCCTACCAGGACGCGGCAAAGGCCTATCTGTCACTGCGTGATATCGCAAGCACCTGCAAAACGAAGAATTGTCTTCAGTGCAGGAACATGCCGGCGATTTTTTGTCATATTGTCCCGTTAGCCCTAATTTCAGGGTTGTACCCGAAGGAAAACCCACTCGCCACACAGGTCGCGGACGCTCGATTAATCCTTTAAGTAAGGCTTTTAGGCGGACTCAACGACGAATTCACCGACGACAAGTCATCTGGCGCTCGATTTGCAAGGTGATGCTCGAGAGGAACATATGACTACACTCGCAAACCGGCTTTTAGGAAGCGCCAGTCTCAAGGTTTCAAGCTACGAGGAAATCGAAAGTGACCGGCATGCCACATGGCAAGCCGTAGCCATCGTCGTCCTTTCCAGTCTTGGGGCAGCCTTTGGCACAGGCAATACAAGTTTGAGCGGCATCGCCGCGCTTCTGTTCGTTGCGATTGCGACATGGATCATTTGGGTAGTTCTGACAGTGTTCATCGGAACGCAACTCCTGCCCGGCAGCCAGACTCGTGCAGACTTCGGACAGTTGCTCCGTACGACAGGGTTCTCGGCGGCGCCCGGAATTCTCCGAGTGTTCGGCATTGTGCCGGGTATCGGATGGATCCTCTTCCTGGCCGCGACCATATGGATGCTGTTCACCTATGTGGTCGCTGTCCGGCAGGCTCTCGACTATACATCCACTGGCCGAGCACTCGCAGTATGCCTGCTTGGCTGGCTTATCCATGGTGTGCTGCTTTTCGGTTTCGTTCTCACCGCCTTCTAGAGATGAAAGGATCCATATGACTGCAAAGAATCTGTTGTTCGAGTCTGAAGCAAGAGAAAAAGTTCTTAAGGGCGCCACGGCATTGGCTGACGCGGTTCGCATCACTCTTGGACCGAAATCTAAATGCGTGCTGATTGGAAGGAAGTGGGGACGTCCCCTTGTCTGCAATGACGGAGTCACTATAGCGAAGGAAGTCGAGCTCAAGGATCCTGACGAAAATCTCGGTGCACAGCTCATGCGGGAGGCGGCGGAGCGAACGGGCGATCTGGTCGGTGATGGAACCACGACAGCCACGATCATCGCTCATGCCATCTTCGCCGATGGCGCCAGAAACGTTGCGGCAGGCGCCAGCGCAATAGATATGAAACGAGGCCTCGACGCGGCCGCAAAAGTGGCAGTGGACGCAATTCGAGGCCTCTCCAAGCCCGTCGGTAGCCGCAAAGAGAAGGCCCAGGTCGCCACGATCTCAGCCCACAATGATCCTGCCATCGGCAATATGGTCGCAGACGCCATGGAACGTGTCGGTCCTGAGGGTGCGATTACGGTCGAAGAGGCCAAAGGAACCGCGACGACGCTCGACGTCGTCGAGGGCATGCAGTTTGATCGCGGCTTTCTCTCGCCGTACTTCGTCACCGATCCTCAGAAGATGGAGGTCGTGCTGGATGATCCGCTGATCTTTCTCTACGAAAAGAAGATCAGCTCCGTCAAGGACGTCCTGCCCGTTCTCGAACTTGCGGTCAAGCTGCATCGATCCATACTTCTCGTCGCGGAAGACATCGACCAGGAGGCCCTCGCGACCCTCGTCGTCAATCGTCTTCGCGGCGCGTTGATGTGTGTGGCGGTGAAGGCTCCAGGATTTGGCGATCGACGAAAGGCCACCATGGAGGACATCGCTATCCTCACCGGTGGAAAGTTCTTCGCCGAAGAGCTGGGCCTCAGTCTCGAGAAAATCGAACTTGAAGATCTCGGAACGGCGAAGCGCGTCGTTGTCGACAAGGACAACACTACGATCATTGGAGGGGCCGGGCACAAAGACAGGATCGCGGGAAGATGTGGGGATCTTCGCCGGCAAATCGAACAAAGCACTTCCGACTACGACAAGGAGAAGTTGCGCGAACGGCTGGCAAAGCTCGCGGGAGGCGTTGCAGTCATCCACGTCGGAGCGCCCTCGGAAGCCGAGATGCGCAATCAGAAGGAGGCCTACGACGACGCGATCAGCGCAACAAAAGCGGCTGTCGCGGAAGGAATCGTACCTGGAGGCGGCCTGGCGTTGCTTCGTGCGATCGATTCTGTAGAGCGCGAGGCGGAGAAGTACGCGGGGGATGCACGAACGGGGTTACTGATATTACGCCGTGCGCTTGAAGCGCCGGCGCGTCAGATCGCCACGAACTCGGCCGCCGACAGCGGTGTCGTCGTCGATCGCATGCGCACCGGCCAGGGAACCATCGGCTTCGATGCTGCTACCGGCAAGTATGTCGATCTTATCGAAGAAGGAATCATTGACCCGACGAAGGTGGTTCGGGTTGCACTTGAAAACGCGGTCTCAGTCGCAGGAACCCTGTTGCTTGCGGAAGCAACGATGACGGAAGCGCCGGAGCCCAAACAATCTACGCCGCTGGAATCTGAAGCGGCATAAGAGCAACGAAATAATATGACAACAACGACACAATCACTTCCGCCCGCCATCACAAACGCAACGGGTAACCTTCTCTCGGTCTATCTGGACACAGATCAGAGCAAGGCCGTCAACCTCAATAAAGGGCATGAAAGAGCGCTAGCGGCGAAACTCAAAGCCATTTCTGAAGGTTTAGCGCAAAATGTCGAACGTAAAGAGTTTGACGCTGCAGCGCGGCTCGTTCAGGAGTTCGTCGGAAATCAACAGCTCTCGTCAAAAGCCCTCGTCATTTTCGCAGATGCCTTCAGGATCCTCTTCTTCCGTGACTTTCAAGTGGACATTCCCACCGAGGTGCAATGGGGAAAGCCGCGGGTGGCGCCCTATGTCGAGGCTCTCGACGAGTTCGAGAGACAAACGATTGTCGTGACCGACAAATGGCGTGCCCGCATCCTGAGCGTCTTTCTCGGAACCCTGGAAACGACAACGGAAATTCAGGATATCCCACACACCACGCACATTCATGCGACCGGTCAAGGCCGACTGGAAGCCCAGACCCACGATCAGCGCCACGCGGACGAAAACACGAAGAAGCACGTGAAACACATCATCCGGGCACTGGAAAGCGTTTTGGCGAGTTATCCCTCAGATCGAATCATCATCGGCGGGAATCCAGAAGCCGTAGGAGAGCTCCTTCACCTTCTTCCGAAGAGCCTCAAAACCAGAATTGCCGGGACGGTACACAGTTCGATGGCCGATAGTCTCGAAAAGGTCATTGAAACGGCGCTTCAGGTCAGCATCGGTTCGGAGCGAGACGACGAAGTCCGTGCCGTCGATCATCTGCTTGAAATCGCTGGACAACAGCACAGGGCCGTCACTGGCGTCGCCGGCACGATCGATGCTGTCCGCGAACATCGCCTCTTAACTCTCTACTATGCGGAAGGGTTGAAACTTGCGGGCAAGACTTGCGTTGCGTGTGGCGCAATCTATGGCACAAACAAACCGGCTCCCTGCACGTCTTGCGGGTCACACCTGGAAGACTCGGAGGACCTCATCGATCAATTTCTTGTGACAAGTCTGAATTACGGTGCGCGCATTGAGCAAGTCCGGGGAACGGCCGCAGAGAAACTACGGAACGTTGGAGGCATTGGGGCCGTGCTTCGATATTGACGCATGCATAAGAGGAAAGGAGCTGTTATGACTTCAACCAAAGACTCAACTTACCGGCCTGTTCTGCCAGAGAAAGCGCGCGTACGGCTGTTAAAGCTGGAGCACCACGAATACACTCGACCCGCTACGCTCCTTCACGCTCTGCCAAATCCGTCGGGACGGCCGGAAAATCAATGGTACGACGTCCGCTTTGACGATGGTGTCTACGGCCGTTTTCTGGAGCGCTACCTGGAGCGGATAGACTCAGGGGGGACAAACCAGAAGGAAGGCGGTCAGGCTTCTGCAGCTGACCGCCTTGGAGTTGTCATGCAGCCTGCACGTTGACTTTGCGGCTCTTGGCTTCCTCTGCGATCGGTGCAACGACCGTCAGCATGCCATTCTTGATTTCAGCCTTCACTTTGTTGGGATCCACTTTCCTGGGAAATCGGATCGACCGAAAGAGCGATCCTTCCTGAAACTCGCTGGTATGGACTTCCCCCTTCTCTTCCTTCTTCTCCAATTTTGTCTCGCCTTTGACCAATAGATCTTCGGACGTTACCTCAACATTAAGATCCTTCGGATCAATGCCGGCAACGGCGACTTGAATCTCGAATTGATTGTCCTTTTCCGTCACCTCGATCGCGGGCTTCCATATGAGTTCACGCTCGGCAGCAAGCCAATTGTCGAGGTCTTTACCAAAGATTGATCCATTGCCTCGGAAGATGTCGAAAGCGCGCTGCATAATGCGGTCTTCCATTTTCTGAAGCTGATCCCAAACCGATTCTTTTTTTTGAACTGCTACTTCTCCCATGATCGTTACCTTTCTGTAATCAGAGGGCTTCCTGCCCGGGTTGGTGCATCTTGCGCTGGACTGCTAGCACCTTATTTGCCAAAACTGAACAGCAAGTCTGGAGTGTGAGCTGGAATACGGCAGCGATGAGGAACGCAAAGGACATTGATATCCGGTTCATCAGCTTTAAGGAACAGGCCGCCGCCATTTATGGCATCCCGCTTTTCGTCCGAGAATCCGGAACTCAGCGCTTTGGCTCAAGATAGGATTCAGGAAAAGCAGCACGCCGGACTGCTGCAGTTCTGCCTTGCAGAAGAACTATTTGCCACTGCGCTGGCATCCGACAAGGAAATTCATAGTATAGAAATCGCTCGTGCGGGAAGGAATTGACTTGCCGTCCGTACAGCGATGACCGTTGCGGGATCGAGAGGCCGCAAAGCGACTTCAGCTGCGATAGAACCAACGTTTCAAGAGTTCTGCAGAGAAGACGTAGGCGATGACAATTCCGACCAGAATAGCCATCATCCCTGCAGGCACAGGAACGAATCCAAAGATTCCTGAAAAGGAAAGA
>DASTBJ010000676.1:0-2335 GCA_035712125.1 Terriglobia bacterium | reverse complement strand
GTGGCCATTACCGCGTGTATGCGGAAACTTCTGACCATCCTCAACGCCATGGTCAAGGCAAATACGAACTGGAGCGCCAGCTATGCCGAAACGTGTTGACACCCAAGACAGTCACTATTGTCCTCCCAGCCCTCCGGGCTGGGTCGTGCACCCAAACTCCTGGGCGCCGTTCACGAACTCCTGTGATCGCTTCGGTATCGGCCTGGAGGTTGTCCAAACTCACGCTTGAAGGCGCGATTGAAGGCCGCTTCCGATTCATATCCGATATCGGCTGCGATTTCCGCGACGCCTCTCGACGTTTTTTCGAGCGATCGCGCGGCCAATTGAAGCCTCCAGCGCGTCAGATAGGTCATCGGAGGCTCGGAAAGATAACGCGTAAAGCGCTCCACGAGAGCCGACCGGGAGATCCCCACTTCCTCGGCGAGACCGGCGATCGTCCACGCATAGGCGATGCGGTTATGCATCAAACCGAGACTCTTGCCGACGATCGGGTCGCGCGCGCCGGCGAGCCATCCTGTTTGTTGTTCCGGCAAGCCGGCAATGTATCGCCGCAACGTATCAATGAAGAGCGTCTCCGAGAGTTTGGCAAGCAGGGCTTCGGTGCCGGCGTGCCCAGAGACGATTTCCTCCAACAAATGCATGATGGAGCTTTCCAGCCATTTTCCGGAACTGTCGGCCCGGATGTTGACCTTAAATACCGGCGGAAGGCCGCTGAGTATTGGACGGCAGAGATGCGGGTCGCACGTCATGTACCCGCAGACGAATCGCGACGTTGCACCGCCGCCACCAGCCCGCAGCGGACTCAGGTCGCGCGACTTGATCTTGGCGGAGATTCCGTAATTCGGAAACGGTTTTACGGCGCCCGGGCCGCTGGTCATGTGGTGTTGAGAGCCGTGGGGGAAAATGACCACATCACCGGCCGTAAGTTCGACGGATGGTCCATCGACCAACTGCGCGACGGCTCCGCCATCAATGACGAAGTGATAGACCAGGAGGTGTTCCGTACGTGACGTGAATTCGTCGGCGAAGAAGCTGGGCGGCGGTGTTGAAAATCCCCAGGGAGCCGAGAACTCTGCGCTGAAGAATACGGCGCCGTTCAGCCTGACTCCGCTCAGTATTTCCGACAGCGCATCCATAGGTCCTCTGGGGTCCTCCGGGGTTCTCCGGACTTTCTGCAAACTTCACCGGTCTCTGGGCAAAGGAATCCGCTTCCGTTGGTCGTCCGAGCAAATCATCAAGACGTTCGGGCATGGATCTATCGGAAGGGTAATCGCACAATGCCGTTCGATCGAAAGCATAAATGAGGGAGAACATTATGACAAACCAATCGGCAACTATCGCGAATCCGAATCAGGCATTGTGGGAGAAAGGTGACTTCACGCGGATTGCTGCGTTCATGCGTCAGTCGGGTGAAGCAGTCGCAGAGTCTCTCGGAATTACGCCACAAATGAAGGTCCTGGACCTCGGTTGTGGCGACGGCACGACAGCGCTTCCACTCGCCCGTCTGGGGGCTGAAGTCGTTGGCATCGATATCGCCAGAAACCTTGTTGAGGCCGGGAACAAACGCGCTGCTGCGGCGGGACTTCGCAACCTCAAGTTTCAGGAAGGCGACGCGTGCGACTTGAAGGGAGTTGCCGACCATTCTTTCGATCTCCTTCTCACCGTCTTCGGCGCGATGTTTGCTCCCAGGCCGTTCGATGCGGCGAAAGAGATGGTTCGGGTCACGAAGCCGGGAGGCCGCATCGTGATGGGCAACTGGATTCCGAACGATCCAACGTTCGTTTCACAAGTGCTGAAAATCAGCTCTGCGTTTACTCCGCCCCCTCCTGAAGGCTTCATCAGTCCGATGACCTGGGGTGTCGAGAGTCACATCGTCGAGCGATTTGGCCGGGCCGGCGTACCCGCTGACAGAATCGTGATGGTGAGGGACACGTACTACTTTGCATCTCCCGACGCGACGCCCGCGCGGTTTATCGGGCTGTTTGAAAGGTTCTACGGACCGACAATGAACGCGGTTGAGGCGGCTCGGAAGAACGGCAAGGAGGAGGACCTGCACTGGCGGCTTCTGGATCTGGCCTACGCGCAGAACAAGAGCGCGGATATGGGCACGCTTGTACCGGCCACGTTCATGCGGGTAACGGTTTCGCTGTGAGGAGAAAATTTCTTGAACAACCACCCCAGCCGAGGCTGCGCCTCGGCTTTCCCCTCCTCGGCTGAGGAGGGGAGTTTTACTTCAATTCCGGCTGGTAGATGGCGGCAACGTCATGAACCATCTTCGCGGCATTCGCCTGGCCGAGATTGGCGAACACGACGACTGTCAGCTTGTCGTCCTCGT
>DASTBJ010000675.1:0-2509 GCA_035712125.1 Terriglobia bacterium | reverse complement strand
AGCGTCGCTTCTCCAACGCCGCTCAGGAACGTAACGTTGTTGAAAAGGCCCTTCCCTAGGTTCTGATACAGGGAGTGGGACTGACCGTCGAGATTCGTAACGAAGATATCGAGCAATCCATCCCCGTTGATGTCACCCATGTCCGTACCCATTCCAGCCAGAGGCTTGCCGTCCGCACCAACGGCAACGCCGGCCCAGAAACCGACTTCCTCGAAAATACCCTTTCCCTTGTTGTGATAGAGAAAATTGGGAGTGGAGTCGTTCGCCACGTAGATGTCCATCCACCCGTCGTCATCATAATCACCGAATACGACACCGAGACCGTTTCCTGCTTTGGTGATGCCGGCCTCTTTCGTGATGTCGCTGAATGTACCGTTGCCGTTATTGCGATAAAGAATGTCGGGCACACTGTTGTAAACGTGGGGGTGACAATAGGACCGCACCGCTTCGAAGAGCGTGCAGTACTTATTGTTCTGGACTGAGAAGTCCACATAGCGTGCGACATAAAGGTCGACATCTCCGTCGTTATCGATGTCGGCAAATGAACAGCCCGTGCTCCAGAGATCTTCGCCGAGACCTGCTGCCGCAGACACGTCGGTAAAGGAGGTCTTGCCGGTGTTGTGGTAGAGCTTGTCGGGCCCGGCAGCGGTGACATACACATCGGACCATCCATCGTTGTCGTAGTCTGCCGAGCACGCCCCCATTCCGAACCCGGAGACACCGATGCCGGAGGGCTCGGTTTCATCCCTGAACTTGCCATCTCCCGTGTTTTTGTAGAGTCGATGTCGCGCTGCGGCTGCGAGCCGTTTGTCTACGAACGACCCGCCGTTAATAAAGAAGAGATCCGCCCATCCGTCATTGTTGTAGTCCAGGATGATGGCTCCGGCAGCCATCGTTTCCGGCATGTACTTGTCAGGCGTGGCGCCGTTTTCGTGTTGGTAATCGACCCCGACGCGCGATGCGGCAGTGTTGAACTGAACGGTTTCACTCTTCTGTTGAGTCGCGAAGACTGCAGGCCCAATCAGAAACGCCAACAGAATGTAATAGACCACGCGTCTCATCAGTTCGGGTTGGCCTGGAGCGCAGCGTCGTATCGCTGAAGGTACAGCATGCGTTGCTGCTGGCTGCGTTCGTTGTTGCCGAGAAGCTCGTACTCGCGTCCGAGCTGCCTGTGCACAAGAAAGTCGTCGATCTTCAGCCGGACCATAGTTTCGAAAGTTTCGGCGGCGTCTTTGTGGAGATTCATCAGACTTTGAGTCATGCCCAGCTTCGAATAGAGGATGCCGGAGAGAGGATGGGCCTTGAGGCCTTCACGAAGCATTTCGATCGCTTTCTGTGGATTGCCTTCAGACAGCAGGTTGGTCGCCGTGCGATCGAGATGAGCGACGTCATTGCGGCGAGTCTGCGCGCTTCGCACCTCTGCTTCACGCTGCTGATATTCTTCGAGAGCGACTCTACCTTCTTCGCGCCCATCGCGGATCAGCGCAATTGCCTTGTTGTACCGTGCGGTTTGAAGATCGGGATCGATAGCCAGAGCCTTGTCGGCTTCGAGCGCCGCCTCCCGGTAATTTCCGAGCGATAATTCGACTTGCGCAAGCCCATCATGTGCGCCGGCGCTGCCGGGGTTCGCGTCGATTACCCGCCGGTATTCTGCTGCAGCCTCGGCAAATCGGTTCCGTCGAGTAAGAATCGCTCCAAGCAATAGTCTTGAGCCTGTGTTGGCGGGATTGATTTCCAGTGACCTGGTCAATGCCGTGACGGCTTGGTCAAAGCGGACCAGGAAGAAATTCATTTCACCGATCCTTTCATAAATACGGCTGCGTTGCGTCCGATCCATATCGGAGGTGGTGTTCAATCCGGCGGCGTCCTCGAACACTTCGATGGCTTTTTCATACTTTCCCCAGTTCACATAAAGCTCGCCCAGGTTGTATCGCAGTTGCCGGGAATCCGCATACAGGCGGACAGCGCGCTGCATCAGCGACTCGGCTTCAGGTACCAGCTGAGCCGTCATCAGTTTGTCGCGCATCTGTGCGAAAACGCTCTTGTTGAGATTAGATCCGGCGATAGAGCGCCAGAATGCGTCGAGTGCCTTATCGAGTCGCGAGTCGCGGGTTTGCGCAAGACTGAGCACCTCCGCGAAATTGTCCAGAACCTGATCCGCGCTGATGCCGTTTGTCCCCGAGGTGCCCCATCGGACCGCGAGAATACGACGATAGACTTGTTCGGCCTGGTCATACTTCTCTCTGACTCGCGCGATACCGGCCAGATTGAGGAGGCTCGGCAGCAGCGCCCCGTGATTGTTTCCGTACGCACGCTCCAGAATCACGAGCGACTGACGCGCCAGTGGTTCAGCGTCCTCGAGGTTCTGCTGATAGCGGTAGATCTGTGAAAGGCCATTGAGACTTTCAGCAAGCCGGACATCCTCTTTACCAAATGCTTCGGCCTGCTTGATCGAGGCAAGAAAGGCGGACGCTGCGGCTGGATAGAGACCCTGCTTCACAGCAGCATG
>DASTBJ010000674.1:0-2613 GCA_035712125.1 Terriglobia bacterium | reverse complement strand
TGAACGCAACGAACACCAGGTTGACAGTGAACCAAGTCCAATAAACGGTATCGAGCGCGAGTGTTCCCGCTTCGGGTATCCACGAGAGCCATGTCCACGGGTGGCCGAAATGTAAGGCGCGGTCCAATTCCATCAGCGTTGTGTCCCACGCGAATGGCTGTATGTCGGGGATCCTTGCCTTAAAGTCCAGAAACGCAGACATGACCAGACCGTTCAGCGCCAGCACGAGCGACGCGGAGCCAATCCGGTAGGGCGATAAGACCTCGCTCCAGTCGGTCGGACTTCCGGTCAGCCGGCCGACCAGCGATGCGGCCTTGAGAATCACGACAACGACCGCCACGATAATGCCGGTTGCCAGCGCCGTCTGAATCAGCACAGTCTTACCAAGCTGGTGATCGTGTGATCCGAGCAGCGGTCGGGCCAGGAGCGCGATGCCAGCGTAAGCAAGTGCGAGCAGGATTAGCGGATAATGCTCCGCCAATACCCGCGCGGTTCGGCGCGTGTGAACACCTACTGCGTCAACGCTCACGTAAGGATTCTGCGGACGCCTCGAGTTGCCAGTAATCGTCCGTTAGTGCTACACAAGCCGTTTTTGGGGACAGAAGAGACATTGGGTTGATCAGGGGTTTAGAATACGTCCAACCGTTCAACGATTCCAAAGGAGGAATCCATGTCAATGTGGATAAGAACGATTGCGCTTGCCTTGACCGCCCTGTGGCTCGTGGGATGTTCCGGCGTTGCGCAACGGCAAGTCGCACAGGACGCTGTCACCGCAATGGGGGGCGCTGACAAACTGATGGCGATTCAGTCGCTCATCATGAGAGGCGGCACGGGGACCCGGACCAAAGTCGGGCAGGCCATGACCGCAACCGGAATGGACCAGACGGCGCAGCTGACCAACAACGTCGAGACTCTGGATCTCGCCAACGGCCGGGCAGCCTACGACTACGACCTGGTACTCGGGGACTTCCAGCAGCATCGTCATGAAGTGTTGACAAAGTTCGGTGAGGGCGATGCGGGCAAACCCATCGGCATCGAAAGCATCGAGGGCGTGACGTTTGCAACAACGCCTGCAGGCCTGTTCAGCTGGGGCACACAGAATTCGCCCGAATGGCTCCTCCGTCGAAATATCGTGAGTATCGCGCTTGCGGCCGCGGAATCTGCATCCGTTTCTGAAGCCATTCAGGACAAGGACCTCGACGGTAAAGCGATGAAGTATGGAAAAGGCAAGACACACGACGGCGAAGACATGGGGTTGTACTTCGATCCGGAGACGAAGCTACTCGCGGCTTTCGAAGTTCTCGATACGGAGACGATGCTCGGAAATGTCGATGCTCAATACATCTTGACCGATTACAAAGCGGTGGGCGATGTGCAACTGCCGCATCACATCAAGATCAGGAAAGGTGGCGAGGACTATTCGGAAATTCGATATGCGTCGATCGTGGTTAACGATCCGAAAGCCGCAGAAGTTTTTGCAATCCCCGACGCTTTGAGAGCCCAGGCAGAGACGGCGGCCAAAGGTGGCGACGTATTCCCGATGGAACTCGTCCGAGTGGCGAATGGTGTGTATCACGGACGATCGTTCCGTCATCACAGCATGGTTGTGGAGTTTCCGACGTTCATCGCCGTCGTCGAAGCGCCTTATCTGGAAATCCAGACCCGCGCGCTTGCAAATGCGATCGCTGCACAATTTCCCGACAAACCCATCCGGTACGCGGCAGTCACCCATCCGCACTTTGATCACATTGGCGGTATCCGCGCGATGGCCGCGCTCGGCGCGACAATCCTTGTCGAAAAAAGACAGGAACCTGCAATAAGGAAGATACTCGAAGCACCGCACACGCACCCACAGGATGACCTTGCGAAAGCCGCAGGTAAGGCGGGGATGATCGAGACATTTGACGGAAGAAAGGAGATCAAGGAAGGCACCCAGTCCCTCGTGCTTCATGCCTGGGTTTCACCGCACTCGGACCCGATGGTCATGGCATACGTTCCGAGCGCACGCGCTCACTTTCAAAGCGACATCTGGTTTCCGGGCCTCGGAATACCCGCAAGCCCGGACGCCGCGAACTTACTCGAGGAGATTCAAAAGGCTAAGTTCAGCGTGAACACCATGGTTGGCGGGCACGGACTCGTCGGACCCTATGCGGAACTCACCAAAGCTGTGGCTGCCATGAAGAAGTGAGTGGATATCCATTGGATAAGGAAAATGAGGCCCAGTAGGGGCAGCGCGAGCAGTAGCAGAAGGATCACGACGATCAAGACCACGAATCCCCAGTCTTTGAGCGGCGCGCGGGCGCCGCTCAAAGACTCACGATAGATCTTCATGTTCCGGGTGTTGGCCTTGAAGGCCATGTCAAAGAAGTCACCCAGGACGGGAATGGTTCCCACCAGCGTATCGATGCCGAGATTCGCGACCATCCGCAGAACCGCCGCACGATGCACGCCACTCTGCATCGCGCGCAGAACGATAATGTAGCCCATCAGGCTCGTAAGCAGGTCGCCCAGACCGGGAATCAATCCGACCAGCGCGTCGAGGCCTATGGTGAACCGCCCCACGCCGATAGACGAATCCATCAACCATGCGAGGTATTCCGCATGGGGATCGTT
>DASTBJ010000673.1:0-11872 GCA_035712125.1 Terriglobia bacterium | reverse complement strand
CGCGTCCCATCAGGCGACCACGCGGGTTGTAGATCCGCGAAAGCATCGTCGGTCAGCTGTCGAAGGTTTTCCGTTTTCAAGTCGAGAATGAAAATGTCGGTTACTGCGCCCGCCATTGCCGAAAAAGCAACAGACCGTCCGTCTGGAGACCATGTAATGTTGTAAATCTCTCCCAGCTGAGGAAAGGCAACACGTTGCTCAGTCTTTCGGTTTTCTACGTTGAAAACGGAGATCTCCGGTCGCCCGTCGCGGATTGATGAGAACGCGAATCGTTGTCCATCGCGTGTCCAGGCGCCGGCGGAATTGACGAACTGAAGACTGTCGACGTGGGCGTCGAGCGCGGTTTCGGTGATCTTGTCTTTAATCTCGCCCGTACGGGCGTCAGCAAGGTAGAGGTCAATAGAGAAAAGGTCGCGCTCAGAATAAAAAATCATCTGAGACCCATCCGGACTTAGCGCCGGCCCGACATTGACCTGCCCCCCGGATCTGTCCGCCTGAATCAACGTCGTTCCGAGTTCCACGGACTCGAGCGATGCCCGTAGGATTGGCTGATATTCCGCGCGTAACGCATCGTGCCACTCCTGGGACAGAACCTTCGGATTGACTGAAAGCACGCGGCCAATTGCCTCGGCCACGTCTCCGCTGTCTGTCGCTCTTCTTAAAATCCGAGCGATGACGTCGTCTCCGTATTTGCCCGCCAGGTACGCCCAGAAAGCATGGCCATACCGATACGGAAAGTAACGCGGATCATCAAGGTGGTCGATATCGGGCAGCAGTTCACGCAGGACGGCGTCACGCATCCACATCGCCGTTTGTGTATCGGCAGGCCCTACGGACAGGTATTCAGCCATCCCTTCGATGAACCATAAGGGCAGACTCGCTGCGGCCATCGGATCGCCGCGTCGACCAATGTCATATTGGAAGGCGTGCACCAGTTCGTGGCCGAGGACGTGATCGGTTTCCTTTAGCGAACCCGCAAAGGGCAACACGACTCTGCGCCGGAGTCCTTCAGTCACGCCTCCGGTTGTTTCACCAATGAAATCGGGAAGTACGGTGGTTGCTCGAAACGGTGGATGACTGGCGTAAATGATGACCGGTTGCCGGCTCGAGAGGTCATGATCGAGAACCTCGGAGAGGCGTAAATACCAGCGCTCGGCCATACGCCCCAGGTCGCGCACGACATCGGCTTCCTCATCGTAGTAATAGATGTCGAAATGGTCGGTCTTCAGAACCTTGAAATCAAAATTCTCGTGCCGAACCTTGTTCTGCCCGAAATATTGAGCAGATGCAAGTTGTGGGGTCGCTGAAATCGTCAACAACAGAACCGCAGTCCATATGCGATTGCGCACGATACGCCTCCCTCGCCGTGAATGTCGCTGTTGTCTCAAACGCAAACACAAGGGCCCTCAGGTTGTCGACACGGGCACAGATTGCAATCGGCGTGTCCACTCGAGCAGACCCTGCAGCAACTGGCGGATCAGGTCGTTGGCTTTTTGATCCACCAGCATTCCCCGCGAGTCGAAGCGTTCGGAGGCTTTCGCGATCATCACTTCCGGCATGTTGAGGCAGTGCATGTTCAGGGACACGAGAACCTGACGCAGATGATATTGAGCCCTCGCAGACCCGAGTTCCCCGGGTGACGCGCCCATCATGGCAACGGGTTTGTCTTTCCACGCGCTATCGCCGAACGGCCGCGAAGCCCAGTCGATGGCGTTCTTCAACACTCCAGGGACGGAATAGTTGTATTCCGGCGTTGCGAACAGGATCGCGTCGGAACTGCGAATGACCGACTTCAGATCCACAACGCTTTGTGGGGGATTCTTTTCCTGATCCTGATTGAAAAGAGGAATCGGAGCCAGGTCGAAGATCTCAATCACACCGTCGACAGGCACGAGTTGTTGAGCAACCCGCAACGCGGCTCGATTGTACGAGTCCTTGCGAAGACTGCCGGCAATACCCAGTATTGTGAGCTTCTCTGCCACGAGCTCCTCCGCCGCTGGCCAGGGATTCTGAACTACTCGTGCAAGCCGGTTACCAAAAGTGGGGTATTTAGGGAGCGTCTGTGAACAATCGACCGCGGGTTTCAGGCCCAAGCCAGATCAATACAGCGGAGCTCGTCAGCGAGACGACGATGGGTATCGTCATCGCGCTGGCAACGTTCATCCCGCCATCCTGTAAACGTCCAATGAGAATGGGCATGATCGAGCCGATTGCCGCCGCAGCGTGGTAACAGAACCCCGGCCCCACACCGCGCGTCGCTGTGGGATAGCGCTCGGTGACGTACGCCGGAGCCATACCCCAGATACCGCAGCCGAAGGCGCCCATCAACCATGCGCCAAGAATCAGCGAGGGTGTGGAGGCTGCATGAAGGTACAGAGGAACGGCCGCCGCGCCGACGAGCGCCGTGATCGTGACGGCGCCGCGCCGTCCAAGTTTCGTTTCGGAGAGGCGGCCCCAGAAGGCGGTACCGACAATTGCCCCGATATTGAACGCAATCATGAAAGAGAGCGTGGATCGCCCGCTCTCACGCAGGAATGTCGGATACCACTGGCTGATCGAATAGAACGAACACATGAAGGCGCCGATCAACGCCGTCGTGTGAATCGTTGTCGGCAGCAAGTCCTTTTGGAAGATTCGCACCAGCGAGATCTTGGGCTCAATCACAGGATTTCCGCCAGCGGCAGCTTCTTTCAGCCGCTGCTGGCGTGCAAGCCAGACCGGGCTTTCGCTGACGCCATTTCGGATCCAGAGGGTGAAGAATGCCGGAATGATCGCGATCCAGAACATCGCTCGCCAGCCGACGTCGGGCATTCCGTTAAATACGGGATAAATGAACTCGAAGGCGGCCGCAGCCAGCAAATAGCCCCAGTACCAGCCCCCCAGGAGCAATCCTGACGCAATGCCCCGAAGGCGAGCGGGCCAATGTTCAAGAAGGAGCGGCATGCCGGAAGTCCATTCCCCGCCCATTCCGATTCCGAACAGCGCGCGGAACGCGAACAACATCGCATAGGACGTTGAAAAGCCGCTCAGAAAAGCGAACAGTGAAAACCAGAGAATCGACAACATCATTGGCAGCTTCCGGCCCCACTTGTCCGCCGCAGATCCCGCGATGACTCCGCCGGCGAGCCTCATCACGAGCGTCACTGTCGCCAGCGCTCCAGCCAGAGTGCGATCCACAGTAAAACTTTTCTGGATGTCGATCAGGACGAAGGCCAGGATGTTGTAGTCGAATGCATCGATCACCCATCCCAGGAATGTGGCGAAGAAGGCCCGCCACTGCTCCTTTGAAACGGTGCGATACCACGGAATTCCATCTGTAAGAAGATCTGCTCGCGCCATTACTTCTCTAAACCTGAATTGGTGCGCGGAGTTTATAGAAATTCCCCAGGGAAGGGAACTGCGGAGATCGAAACAATCCAGTGGTCGTTTCGGGCAAGGAGTCCTAATATCCTCAGTCAACTCAAGGAGAGACTGAATGAGACGTTTTACTGTTGCCGCTGCATTATTCGTTGTTGCTCTGCTGTCGACGTTATCGGTCAACGCGCAGCTGCCCGCGTTTGTACCGGTGACGGATCAGATGCTGCAGAACCCTGACCCGGGCGACTGGCTTCTCTGGAGGCGGACCTTGAACGGTTGGGGATATAGCCCACTCGACCAGATCAATCGATCCAACGTTGGTCGGCTGAAGATGGTCTGGTCGCGCGGTATGGGTCCTGGCATACAGGAGGCGACCCCGCTTGTCTATCGTGGCGTGATGTATCTGCCGCATCCCAGTGACTTCATCGAAGCGATGAATGCAGCGACAGGTGAAGTCCTCTGGGAATACAAACGTGTTTGGCCAGATGAAGTCACGAAGATCCTCCGCGCGCCAAGCATCAACCGTAATCTGGCGATCTACGGCAATACGATCATTGATACGAGCGGCGATGATTTTGTCTTTGCGTTGAACGCCCAGACCGGCGAGCTTGCCTGGGAGACTCGGATTCTCGATATGCAGAAGGCGCCGTCACAGCAAACTTCCGGGCCGATTATTGCCAGGGGCAAGATTCTTTCGGGCCGCGGATGCGAACCCAAGAAAAGCGCCGATGCCTGCATCGTCACTGCCCACGATGCGAGGACCGGGAAAGAACTTTGGCGCACACGCATGATTCCGCGCGCGGGCGAGCCCGGAGACGAGACCTGGGGAGGTTTGCCTGAAGAGCGGCGCTCTCATGTCGGTACGTGGATGGTTCCCAGCTACGATCCGGATCTGAACCTTGTTTATGTCGGCACTTCGGTAACGTCTCCCGCTCCGAAGTTCATGCTCGCGGGCAACACCTACACTTACCTCTATCACAACTCTACGGTCGCGCTGAACGCGGACGACGGGAAGATAGTCTGGCACTACCAGCACCTGGTGGATCACTGGGATCTGGATCATCCCTTCGAGCGCCTGCTCGTGGATACGGTTGTCGCTCCAAACCGCGATCAGGTGAGCTGGATCAATCCACGAATCCGGTCGGGTGAACGGCGAAGGGTCGTCACCGGCGTACCGGGAAAGACGGGCATCGTCTACACGCTGGATCGGCAAACGGGCGAGTTTCTCTGGGCAAGGCCCACAGTTCGTCAGAATGTTGTATCGAGCATCGATGGCGCGACCGGAAAGGTCACCGTGAATCCGGAAACGCTGTTCAGCGCAATCGGTCAGACGCGGTTCGTCTGCCCCACGATAAATGGGGGCAAGAATTTCCAGACGGGCGCCTACAGCCCGCAGACAAACACCATGTATTACCCTCTGCAGAATGCCTGTGTCGACGTAACCGCCGTACAAGACACTCCGCAGCAAACCTACGCGATCTCCAACCAGCCAAGAATCGCGCCTGGAACGGATAAGCTTGGGACCGTCGAGGCGATCGACGTTTCAACCGGAAGAACTGTCTGGAAACACGAACAACGCGCCGGCACGATGTCGCTCGTGGCCACCGGCGGCGGACTGGTTTTCGGTGGAGACACGGCTGGAAAGTTTCGAGCATTCGATCAGAGCACCGGCAAGGTGCTCTGGGAAGTGAGCCTCGGTTCGCCCGTAACCGGATATCCGATCACCTATGCGGTAGCGGGTAAACAATACATCGCCGTGAGTGTGGGAAACTCCTTGGTAAGTACTGGTCTGAACCGCCTGACACCCGAGATCAAGGCGAGCAACAGCAGCAATATTTTCGTGTTCGCCCTGGAGTAACTCCCAATGGCAATGTTCCTTCTGAAGACTGAACCGAGCGACTTTTCGTTTGCAGCCCTTCAGCGCGCCAGGAAAACTGTATGGGATGGCGTATCAAACCCCGTCGCGTTGAAACACCTTCGATCGATGCAACCGGGAGACCAGCTCATCATCTATGAGACGGGCGACCAGAAGAGTGCTGTGGGGACGGCAGAAGTTCTCTCAGTCGATCCCAGCGATTTCCGCAATCCTCGCGTGGAGATTGAAGCCGGGAAGACGCTTCGGCAGGCTGTGCCGTTGTCGGTGATCAAAGCAAACAAGATTTTTTCAGAATCACCGCTTGTGCGTCAGGGTCGACTTTCCGTCGTGCCCCTGACTGCTGCGCAATACCGAGCCATAACAGGCGAATAAGCTAGCCGGTTTCTATCGACCGGCCGGCAACGGAACTTCAGGGCTATCCTGTTCCCGCGCCTGCGTGAAGCTGCGCGATGGAGTTGGAGTGCGAACCTGCTCCATCCAGAAAACTCCGTCGTAGGGTGTGCTGTTTCCTCGCGTCGACACAAAGTCGATATCGCGGTCGCCATCGAGGTCGACTGGAATGAATTTGTCAAACATGCCCCTTCGCCGCCGCGAGATATCGTGGCGTATCCACGAACCTTTGCCGAGTCCGGGATTCTGATACCAGGCCAGCCGGCCGGATACGGATTGGGGTGTAATTTGAGTGTCCGCGTTCCGTGCGCCGCCGCTATAACCGCCTGTCATCACATCGGGCAATCCGTCGCCATTGATGTCGGCCGCTACCAGCCCGACCACCTCATCCGGCGAATACTCACCGATGGGGTGGAGCTTCCACGTCCCGTCGGCAGAAGTGGGCTGCTCCAGCCAGACAATTGAACGCCCCACCAGCGTTGCAAATTCGAAAGTGACGATGTCCAGGCGGCCATCTCCGCTGAGGTCCACAAAATCCATGTTGAAACCGCTCACCAGTGCATTCTCATCGTTCCTTCGATTTGCGGGTCGTGCCGCTCCCGTGAGCGATGTGCCCGCGATCTGCAGAGCATGTTGCTTGAAGGTCGGGGATCTCCCGCCGGTGTTTTCGAAGAAGATCATTCGCGTCTCGGCAACGGACCCACCGATGATGTCCATGTCGCCATCGGCATCCAGATCTACCGGTTGTGAGTTGATGGGCCATATCACACGCGTGAGTTCGTGTTCGACCCACGCATCGGAGTCCAACGGATTACCTTTGATCTCAAACCACGAAATCGCGGTTGGTGCCTGATCCCTGCGCGGGCTTTGCGCTCCTTTGTTGGGTGTGATCACCTCAGGCCTTCCATCCCCGTTGAGGTCTGCGAAGAAGGCGCGAATGTAGGAACCCCGACTGTTGGTCGCCTTCGGAATCACACGCTCCCATTTTGTTGTCCTGATCGCCTTGCCCGGATTCTGGAAGTAGATCAGGTGAGCCAGTTCGCACGCCGCCACGACATCGAGATAACCATCTCCATTAAGGTCTGCGACGGCGACATCTTCGGGCGCCGCAGCTTCGGTTCCGCTGGCCAGCGTCGTCAGAACCCACTGATCTGGATTTGCAGAGCCAAATGCCAGTCGGATGAGACCATCAGGAACGCCGTCGTACTGCGTGTCCGACTCATGAACGGAAACGATGTCGAGAAAACCATCCTTGTCCAAATCCGCCATGACAAGGCCGTCGCTTCCTTCAAGTGGAAGCTGAGGGGTGCTGCTGTCGATCAAGTGCTCGCGCCATGAAATGTATTGGCCGTTGGCGGCGCGGGCCGTGGAGGGCCTCAGCGCGAGGTTTGTGTTGTCCTGAGGCGGAGGAGCGGCTTGGCCGACACACAACAAGACAAGCATCAACAGTAAGAAACCGGTGGCTTTCTTCTTGAAGCTGGGGATTCGCATTTTGCCTCCGTTCGACCGGAAAACTATACCCGCTTCAGGGTAACGATCGCGACTTCGGGTTTTACTCTGAACCGGACGGGCAAAATGCTTGTGCCAACGCCTCCCGTGACGAAGAGCTTTCTTCCGTTTTCCTCGATCAGGCCATAGGCGAAACGCTGACCGAATCTTGAAGGCACAATGGGCCGTCCGACGATCGGCAGATTGACCTGCCCTCCGTGTGTGTGTCCGGCCAGAGTCAGGGTCACGCGTGGTGGCATCTCGGGAAAGATATCGGGATTGTGTGAGAGGGCGATGATCGGTTCGTCGTCCTGGATAGACGCAACAGTTGCCTGAAGGTGATTACCTCGTGTCCAGAGATCGTCGAGCCCCATCAGCCAGAAGGATCGGTTCTTGTGCGTCACCCTGAGACTCTGATCGGTCAGCACCGTGATGCCCTCGGTCGACAGAGCGCGCCGAACCCGCTCGCCATCAAGCCACCAATCGTGATTTCCGAGAACAGCAACCACTCCCAGCGGCGCTCGCAGCCGGGCAAGTTCCCTTGCGATGTCTTCCGGAGGTACGGACCGTCCACCCAGCACTCCCTGAATGACAAGGTCGCCGAGAATGACCACAAGGTCTGGGGTGCGCTTGTTGGTGATCGAAACCAGTTCCTGCAGACTTGCGAGATCGCGATGAGGGGACCCGACGTGAAGATCCGAGAGAACCGCGATACGCAGTCCCTCATGTTCGACGTGCCACCGTTTGACGGCGATAGTCTGTTCGATGACATCGAGACTGGAAGGCTCCCACCAGAAAGCCCACACGGCGAGAATCACCGCTGACGCTATCGCAAGCACGGCGATCCACCGGATTGGTTTGCTTCTGAGCAGCCGCTTCATCTGACTAAACTACTCCCAGGACGAAAATCGGGGGTGAGCTTGAAATTAGGGACAGACACCAATTTCGGGAAATCGGGGCCACGGCGCTTTCGGCCCCCCTCACGAAAAATGGAAACGACGGGCCTGACCCCGATTTTCCCCAGAGCCCTTGACGGGAGCGGACCGTTAGACAAGACTTTGCCGGGAAAATACTTCGCGAGGTAACGGAATGTCCAAGGACGTCTGGCAGGTTTATGCCGTGCGGTATGCGCATCACGAACGCATGGCCCGGGAAAATTTTATGGTCGGTGATCCCCACGATGACACGCCGATGCCGCTGGACTATTACGTCTGGGGATTGATTGCCGACGGCCGGATCATCGTCGTTGATACGGGATTCGATCAACCCATGGCGCAGAAGCGTGGACGCACGCTGCTGAAGCCGCTCAGCGATGGCTTGCGGGGGATCGGAATCGAGCCGGCGTCGGTGAAGGATGTCCTGATCACACACATGCATTACGACCACTGCGGCAATCATGATCTCTTTCCGTCTGCGCGGTTTCACGTCCAGGACAGGGAGATGAAGTTTGCGACGGGCCGCTACATGGCCCATGACGCGATGCGCATTCCTTTCGAAGAGGACGACGTAGTGGCGATGGTGCGGCGCGTGTTTCGCGGACGCGTGGTGTTCCATGACGGCGATGAGGAAATCGCTCCTGGCGTCAGCCTTCACCATGTGGGTGGGCACACCATGGGAATGCAGATCGTCCGCGTGAACACACGGCGTGGGATCGTTGTTCTCGCGTCGGATTCCTCCCACCTCTACGCCAACATGGAACGCGAGGTTCCGTACCCGATTGCCTATAACGTCGGCGAAGTGCTCGAGGGATATCGGCGCGCCCGAGTTCTGGCGAGTTCGCGGGAACACATCATTCCCGGGCACGATCCGCTGGTCATGACTCGATATCCTGCGGCGTCGCCGGCTCTTGAAGGCTGGGTCGCGCGTCTCGATTAACCGATATCAAGAGCCGGAGCGATTCACGGGGCCGACAATGGCCCCTGCCCAGCGCTCCACCGGTTTTACAACCTCGGTCATGTCCGCCGTGGGGCCCTCGCTCGCCAGCGCAATCGAATAAAGCTGGCGGACGGCGTTGCCGACAATCATCGGAACGCCAAGCGCGTCAGCTTCTTCCAGGCACAACCGGATGTCCTTGTTGAATAGTCCCATCGCAAACCCGGCATTGAATGTGCGGGGGAGAATGTATCGCGGGAACTTGTCCGTGCTCGCGGTGTTGCGCGCGGTTCCGGCATTCAACACATCCACAACGAGTCCGGGATCGAGCCCGGCCTTCACACCCATCACAACAGCTTCCGATGTGATTGCCATGGCGGTGGCCGACAGCAGGTTGTTCAACAGCTTCATCGTTTGCCCCATCCCCGGTTTTGTGCCGCAATAGAATATTTTTCCGAGGTTTTCCAGTACGGGCCGCAGGCGCGGAAGAATCTCTTCGGGACCAGACACCATCACCGCCAGCGTCCCCTTCTCGGCTCCTGGCAATCCGCCGCTTACAGGGCTGTCGACAGCGATGATGTTTTTCTTTGCGAGGCCGTCTGCGATGCGTCGTGCGGCGGTGGCGCCTGTCGTGGACGTATCGATGAAGATCTTTACGCGGTTGCCTTCAGCGATTCCGCGTGGCCCCAGGGCAACGGACTCCACGACCGGCGGAGTTGGGAGGCTGACCAGCACGACTTCGCATGCGGACGCAACCGCCGCAGGAGACTCCGCTACGTGCGCGCCACGTTCAACCAGGGGCTTCATGACGTCCGCGCTCGTGTCATAGATCGTAAGGTCGATCCCCGCGTCCAGCAGGCGGCGGGCCATGCGCCCGCCCATTCTTCCCACACCAACAAAGCCAATGCTCTCTGTTGCCACGTTACACGCCCATTTCCTTGAAGACTTCGCGGGCTGTTCTGAAGCTGTCGACGGCGGCAGGGACACCGCAATAGATTGCCACTTGCAGGAAGACCTCCTTGATCTCGTCCTTGGTCACACCGTTGGTCAGCGCGCCACGAACGTGCAGCTTGATCTCGTGAGGCCGGTTCAGCGCGGCGAGCATCGCGAGATTAAGCATGCTTCGGGTCTTGCGATCCAGACCCGGGCGTCCCCAGACTTCGCCCCAGCAATACTCGGTAACCAGTTCCTGCAGTGGCCGGCTGAAATCGTCGGCAGTCTTGATTGCGTTATCCACAAAATCGGAGCCAAGCACCGCCCGGCGAATGCCGAGTCCTTTTTCGAATCTCTCTTTGTCCACGGTTCCTCCTTCGCAGATCGGAATGTTCTTGGATCGGCGAGCGGTCTGTATATAAATGATGGCTCTGCCGTGTCAACCGGGCAGGGAGTTCACATACTGGAGCACTCATTGTCAGAAACCAAGGCTCTTGCAACGTATCTTGTAAACAGTCGTCTTGAGGACATCCCGGAAGACGTGCGGCACGAAGTCCGCCGGGCGCTTCTCAACTACATTGGCTGCGCTGTTGGCGGCAGCCGCGAACCCGCTGTCGAGACGGCGCTTCGTGCCCTGACGCCTTATTTCGGCAAGCCGAACACGGCGGTGCTGGCTCGAACCGAGCGGATGGATCCCCTTTACGCGGCACTCATCAACGGCATCAGTTCTCATGTCTTCGAATACGACGATACGATGCCGAAGAACTATATCCATCCGACTCCGCCGGTTGCTTCCGCAGTCTTCGCCCATGCCGGCGCGCATCGCGTGACCGGCCGTGACTTCGTCCATGCATTCCTTCTGGGTTTCGAAGCGGAAGCTCGCGTAGGAAATGCGGTGTACCCCGCGCACTACGATGCGGGCTGGCATATTACCGCTACAGCAGGCGTGTTCGGCGCGGCTGCGGCCATAGGGAAATTATTGTCCTTGTCGACACAACAGATGGTCTGGGCTCTCGGGCTTGCGGCGACCCAGGCTGCGGGGTTGCGGGAGATGTTCGGATACATGGCCAAGTCGTTTCACGCCGGCCGGGCCGCTCAAAACGGCTATTCGAGTGCGATCCTCGCTCAATCCGACTTCACTGCCGGCGAGCGCAGTATCGAAGGGCCGCGCGGATTTGCCGCCGTCCAGGCGTCCACTTACGACCTGTCGAAAATAACCTCCGGGCTCGGGTCCGACTTTCAAATTCGCTATAACACTTATAAGCCCTATCCGTGCGGCCTAGTCGTTCATCCCGCAATCGACGGATGCATCGATCTGTATCGCGATTACCATCCGGCCCCGGACGCGATCCGGTCGGTCCGCGTTCGCGTGGCCCCGCTGGTGATGGACCTCTGTAACAAGAAGGACATTACCCGCGGACTGGAAGGGAAATACTCGATCTACCACAGCTCTGCGGTGGGGCTCGTTCGCGGAAAGGCAGGACTTCAAGAGTACACCGACGATGCTGTCAACGACCCGGCCGTGAAGCGGGTTCGGGAAAAGGTCTCCGCGACCCCTGACAGTTCGATTACCGAAGACCAGGCGCACATCGAGGTGGAGATGAACGACGGCCGCAAGCTGGTTCGGTTTATCGAGCAGTCTCTTGGGAACGTTCATCGTCCATTGAGCGACAAACAGCTCGAAGAAAAGCTGCGCGATCAGTGCATTCCTGCCCTTACGAGCGGCGATGTGGACAGGCTCATCGGCCTTTGCTGGAACATCGACAAGCTCGACGATGTCAGCGAAGTAATCAAGGCGACGGTGCGCTCATGAACGGTAAAAGGATCCAGGCACTACTGCTGACTGTCTGCCTTTGCGCGGCGGGATGCCGGGGGAACGAGGCCACAACGGCAACGGAAATCCGAATCCCGAGAGGGGCCGGCGGTGTCGGTTTCCTCCCGCTACTGATGATGGAG
>DASTBJ010000672.1:0-3540 GCA_035712125.1 Terriglobia bacterium | reverse complement strand
TTCCCTTTTCTTAAGAGTTTCCGTACTCCACCCGACGTGGCGGCAATGACATCCGTCGCGACGTTGGCAAAAATCCCGGAATCCACGACTCCCGTCACGCTCTTGATCTGCTTCTCAAGTTCCCAGGGTTGCTCGATCGGGCCGTGCCGCCAATCGAGGATGACGTTGCCGTTGTCGGAAATGAACAGCGTTCCATCCTTCTCGCGAAGTTTGGGTTCTCCTCCCCAGAGCACAAGCTGCGCCCGCACAACATCCACGGCGAACGGTACAACTTCGACGGGCACGGGTGCCTTACTCCCCAGCCGCGGCGTCAGTTTGGTTTCGTCGACCACGATGATCACGCGACGAGACGCGTGAGCCACGATCTTTTCGCGGACGAGCGCGCCGCCAAGCCCCTTGATGAGATCGAGATCGTCGGAGACCTCGTCAGCGCCATCAACCGTGACATCGATCGACTGGCATTCACGCAGCGTGATCAGAGGCACTCCGACTTCACCCGCAAGTCTTTCGGACGCCTCCGAGGTCGGAATACCGTGGACACGAAGGCCCTGGCGCACGCGGCTACCAAGTTCTCGAATGAAATGAGATGCGGTGGATCCGGTGCCAAGCCCAACAATCATCCCGTCTTTAATGGCTTCCAGTGCGGCAATAGCCGCCTGGCGTTTGAGGTCATCCATAGTTGTTAATCCAGGAAATGAAGTGTGCGCGCAAGATCGTCCTCCTGCTGCACGTGAAGATGAAACCCGCAATCGCTCAGCGCTTCGAGATCGCGTACGGCGTCCGAAACGACAAGCGCATCCCGGGGATTTACTCCGATCCGTTTTAAGGCAGCGGCCCCAAGAGCGCGCTTCGAAATCGGACTGGAGAGATCCGCTGAAACCTGAATTCTCACTTCGGGCCCGTCGATCAGCTCATTGGCATAGACATGTAGCGGCTCCCACTGGTGGGCAGCCTGAATCCTGCGCGCGACATGATGAAATCCGGAGGAAATGATGATCGAAGGAATGCCGCGTTGGACCAGGGCGCGGGTGACCGCCGGCACGTGCCGATTCACCTGAATTTGATTGAGGAATCCGTGAATCGCCTCCAGGTGTGATCCGACCCACAGGCTGATATCCTTGCGACAGAACTCATCGTAATCGATGGTTCCTTTCAGCCACTCGTCAAAATGGCTGCACGCCCTTTCCCACACACCCAACGACTCGTGGATATGGCGCCAGGGATTCGGGGTTGTCGTGAGCGTCCCGTCCAAATCGAAAATCGCGGCCGCAATCATCGCGCCTTCTGCACGAGGTTAAGGAATTCGTTGCGGGTGTTCTGATCCGCTTTGAACGAACCCAGCATGGAGCTGGTGACCGCCACGGAATTCTGCTTCTCGACTCCGCGCATGATCATGCATAGATGCTGCGCTTCGATGACAACCGCGACGCCCTTCGGATGAATTTTTTCGCGAATTGTCTCAGCAATTTGCGTGGTGAGCCTTTCCTGCACCTGCAGCCGGCGCGCAAACATGTCCACCAGTCTCGGAATCTTACTGAGTCCGATGATTTTGCCGTTGGGAATGTATGCGACGTGACATTTGCCGAAAAACGGCAGCAGGTGATGTTCACAAAGGCTGAACACCTCGATGTCTTTCACGATCACCATTTCGTCGTACGCGACGTCGAACAACGCGCCGTTCAGCAGTTCCTCAGCACTCTTCTGATAACCGCTGGTGAGGTAGCGAAGCGCACGATCCACGCGCTCAGGGGTTTTGACCAGACCGTCGCGCTGGGGATCTTCGCCAAGCTCGGTCAGTATGCTGCGGATCAGTTGAACCATAGTCCCGCTATTTTAACCTAACACTCCGATGTGCTATTAAAGGCGCATGCCTATTTACGAATACTCATGCAGCAAATGCGGCAAAACCATTGAAGTTATCCAAAAGTTCAGCGACCCGGTTCTCAAAAAGCACAAGGGCTGTGGTGGTTCTCTGACGAAACTGATTTCGGCGTCCGGTTTTCAGTTCAAGGGAAGCGGATGGTACGTCACCGACTACGCCCGAAAGGGAAAGAATGGCGGCGATTCCGAAGCCCCGAAGGAATCCACAGAGAAGAAAGAGTCCACTGCAAAAACGGAGACTCCCGCAAAGGAACCCTCGAAAAAAGCCGGCGGCAAATCCGGAAAATCCGGTGACTAAGAAGGCGAAATTTCTTCGCGCAGAGAGGATCTATTCCCGCCTCGAGGCTGCTTATCCCGATGCGAAATGTGCGTTGAATTTTTCGAATCCGCTGCAACTTCTCATTGCAACGATTCTTTCAGCCCAGAGCACGGATAAGACTGTCAATACGGTCACTCCTGCTCTCTTCAAGAGATTCAAGTCTTCGCAAGACTTCGCGCGCGCGAAGACACCCGAACTTGAACAGATGATCCATTCCACCGGCTTCTTTCGGAATAAGGCGAAGAGCGTCCAGGGAGCCTGCAGGTTAATTGAAGAGAGATACCATGGCGAAGTTCCGCAAACCATGGAGGACTTGCTCGAACTCCCGGGCGTCGCGCGCAAGACGGCGAATGTCGTGCTCGGCGTCGCTTTCGGCAAGGCGGAGGGCGTGGTTGTCGACACCCATGTTCAGCGGCTTTCGCGGCGTCTGGATTTCACGAGAGAAGAGCGGCCCGACAAGATCGAGCAGGATCTGATGAATCTGTTCCCTCGCGAACGCTGGATCCACCTGGCACATCTGCTGATTCATCACGGCCGCGCGATTTGCGAAGCGCGCAAACCGAAGTGCTTGCAATGCCCGATCGAAGATCTGTGTGAGTCTGCCGACAAGACAGGGCCGCGATGACGCCTCTCGAAATCGTCGAAGAAGAGCTAGCGAAGTACGAGCATCCGTTCTTTGAGTTCTCGGCATCCCCAAAAGGGGATGATGTGGAACTCAGGATTCGATCGAAAATCCCCGATGTGCTGAACCCCGAATATCGCATCACGTTTTCAGAGCGCGACCTTAGAAGCACACAGTTTCCCTGGACCTTCCAGCGCCTGCTCTACGGCTGCCTGACCGACTACATCGTGGAGCTGTTCACGAAAAGCCCGATGACGGGCTGAGAGCCGTCCGCAGTTCGAGGACATTCTGCCCGAAACTGCCGAGGGTTCCCGGCCCCGTGCAGGTGCCGGGCGCGAACGACTCCGGTGGCATATCAGACGCTGGATGCTCGTGTTATCTTCTGCACGCTGAGGAATAATGGAACTTCGTCATCTGCGCTACCTGGTCGCCGTCGCTGAAGAGTTGCACTTCGGCCGCGCGGCAATCCGCCTGAACATCAGCCAGCCTCCGCTGAGTCAACAGATCCGGCAACTCGAAGAAGAGCTTGGCGTGCAGCTGTTTCAGCGCACGAAACGCGAGGTCCGGCTGACAGAAGCCGGGACCCGCGTCGTCAAAGAGGCCTATCTGGTGCTCGGCCAGATCGATCATTTTTGCAATGTCGCCGCGCAGGCCGGCGTGGGTGAGATCGGTCATCTTTCGGTGGGCGTGCCCCTCGGGGTCAATCCAACACTGGTAG
>DASTBJ010000671.1:0-5665 GCA_035712125.1 Terriglobia bacterium | reverse complement strand
GTCATTCTTGTTCCTGGCCTCGCTCTGACTCAGACCGCAGTGACGCCAGTGAATTCCGGTCCGAACCCTTATCAGTTGGTCGAGAACTGGGCAAAGCTTCCTGAGGGTCGCACGTGGGGCTCCACAAGCGCCGTCGATCCGGATCCTGATGGTAAGTCCCTGTGGGTTGCCGAACGCTGCGGCGCCAATACCTGCGTAAATTCGCCCAACGTCGATATCGTGTTGAAGTTCGATGAGACCGGCAGGTTGGTGAAAAGTTTCGGAGCAGGACTGATGGTATTTCCCCATGGGATTCACGTGGACCGGGAAGGAAACGTCTGGGTCACAGACGGCCAGGACAACCTGCCACGGGCGGCGCGTGGCGCTGCGGCAACAACAACGCCGACCGCAGCCCCCGCAAAGGTGATCGGTCACCAGGTCTTCAAGTTCAGTCCGGATGGGAAGATCCTCATGACTTTGGGCAAGCCCGGCGGCAATCAGCCAGGATCCGCTGCGGATCCGGCCTCCTTCTATCAGCCCAACGATGTCCTCGTTGCGCCCAACGGAGACATCTTCGTGTCCGAGGGCCATGGCGGAGCCAATTCACGGCTGATCAAATTCGACAGGACAGGGAAGTTCATTAAAGAGATCGGCAAGAAGGGCGCGGGACGCGGCGAGTTTGACCAGCCGCACGCGCTGGCGATGGATTCCCGCGGCCGTCTGTTTGTCGGTGACCGCAGCAATAATCGCGTCGTGATCATGGACCAGGAAGGAGGCGTCCTCGAAGAATGGTCACAATTCAGCAGACCCAGCGGAATCTTCATCGACAAACAGGAAAACATTTACGTGGCGGATTCCGAATCCGGTTCCGTCGCGCGCACGCGAACGGACTGGAAACGAGGAATCCGGATTGGGCGCATCAGTGACGGTGTTGTCACCGCATTCATCCCGGATCCCAACGAAACTGCACCCAGCACAAGCGCTGCAGAAGGCGTCGCCGTCGATGCCGCCGGCAATATTTACGGTGCTGAAGTGGGATCGCGATCGCTGAAGAAGTACATCAAAAAGTAAGAAGCTAGTTTCTCCCTGTGTATTGCAGGATGAAGAGTCCCGTTCCCACCCGGTCTGAGGCATAGGCCAGCCCGCGATGGTCGATGTCCACATCATTGATCTGGATCACGACGGGCTGCCCCTCTTCCATCGGATAGGAGTTCTTGTTTGGCCTGGGAATGTAGAATCCAACTTCTTTCAGGTTGTAGGGATCACGGAGATCGACAACGCGGATTCCCGCGTTGAAGTAAGCGAGCCATGCGATCTTGTCCTCGAAACGGTTGATCTTCCCGTTCACCGTTTCCGCGGACTGGTGCGGGCCAAAGCGTCCACCCTTTTCGCAGAAATCCCCGACAGGCACTTGCCAGACCGATACGGGGAAAGGCTTCGACTCGGTCGTAATGTCTACCATGTAGGTCGCCGGTCGCACGCCATTCGGGCATGGCTTCATATCGCCGGCGCCACCGGCTTCATCCACGATAAAAGCATACGTACGCGGAAGAGCGCTTTCCCCGAAGTTCGGTACGGTGTCGTACACAATCGGTGAAACCGTATGCGGCCCGCGGTGCGGCGGATTCATATCGATGGACCAGACGAGCTTCGGCGTCGCGGGATTGGAAATATCGAAGGAGGCGGCCTGACCTCCTGCATTGCGGTATCCCACATAGAGCCGCTTGTTCTCTTCGTCCACGATTGGATGATGGGAGTACTGACCTTCGTAACCCGTCTCGCCATCCTTGAGTCCGGGAAGCCATGCACGTCCGATTAGCTTCGGCTCTCGCGGATTCTTCAGATCGAATATCTGGATGATGACATTACGGAAGCCAGGTTCCCCCGACGCCGCATAAAAATAGCCGGTCTCCTCAGACCACCAGCCCTTATGGGCGCGCATGATGAACTTGCCGCCGCAGCCGGTGCCGCAGGAATTGGGTGGTGTTCCAGTGATCTCCGAAACGAGCGAGATCTTTGAGGGGGCAGAGTCGCGGGACGTGATATCGAAGATCTGATACTTGAGGTCCTGCCCGGTCTCACCCTGAGTCAATGCTTCCGAGTTCCGGATTAAATAGTCGCGACCGGAAGAGTCGAACTTGTAATCGTAGACAACGGACACCGCGCGCGAGTTTTGATTGGAATCGTTCGGAATGTGCCAGACAAGGCGCGGCTTCGCAGGGTCCGAAATCTCGAGGATCGACGTGCCGTTGAACTCCATTTTTCCGGTGATCGGGTTGAGTAGCGGCTTGCCGTCGCGAAAACTCTCGTGGTGACCGACGTACACCCAGTTTCCATTTGCGGCATCTGATTTCGTCGTCACCACGAGCGCCGTCCGCCCCTGGAGGTCGTGATAACCAACCAGCTTCACGTTCAGCGAATTCTCCGCCATGGGATCTGCGTTTTGATCCACGGAACATGCGGCGAACAGCAGCAAACCTGCCGACAACAATCGCGTTCCGCGCGCTCCCATAGTGTCGCCGATGATATGGGAAATCCGTGACAGGGAGCAATTCCGGTAGTGTCTTGAAGCAAGTTTTTTGCGGCTCCACTCTCGCCTCATCCCATCTTGGCATAAGCTCTCCGGAACGAATTTTCAAGAGCGGGGAGGTGCACTTGATACCGACGACGGCCGAGCAGGCCTGCACCCGACTGCGCGAGCTGTCCTGGCGGCCAAATTTAGGCGCGGCGGTCATTAACCCAGGTGACCCCTGCTACGGGGAACAGGATTGGTTCATTTTCGTGCGCGTACCCGATACGCGGCGCGTGGCCCGCGAGTTTCGGGATCTGCCGCTGTCCCAGATCCGCAAGCTTCTGCGCTCGAAGATTCACGAAGAACGCCTGCTGGCTCTGATCATTCTTGTCAATCGCGCCCGGAAGTCCTCGGAACGCGAACTCGCCGAATTGTCGGCGTTCTACATACAACACCTGGATCATGTCGACAACTGGGACCTTGTGGATACTTCGGCCGAACACCTACTGGGAGCGTTCTTGTTCACACAGCCGGCAGCGCTTGCCCGAACGCGCCTGCTGGATCTGGCGCGATCGAGCGACCTGTGGCGCCGACGGGTGGGCATGGTCGCAACGTTCTATTACATTCGCCGCGGCCGGTTCGAGGAGACGTTTGCCGTTGCTGACGTTCTACTGAACGACGAGGAAGACCTGATTCACAAGGCGGTCGGATGGATGCTGCGCGAAGTGGGCAACCGGAATCTCAGGATGGAAGAGGCATTCCTGAAACCGCGATACCACGACATGCCGAGAACCATGCTTCGCTATGCCATTGAGAAGTTTCCAGAATCCAAACGACAGCGCTACTTAAGAGGATGAATTCTGGAATAGTCCCAGACTCAGTTCGTGTGGTTCATGGACGAAGCCGACAGGCTGAGCAATCCGAAGAACTGAATCGCAGATACGGAAACCCGCTGGGATCGTCCGCCGAGGTGCAGGCGCTGAGGCGTTTGGCCGCAGGGCAGCGATCGTCGCACGAGCGGTCGCAGCTTAAGGACGTGAGCGGTTTCCATCGTCTCATCGCAGTTGGCGTGAGGTATCAGACGTTGCTTCGGTTGTGGCATATTTTCCGCCAGTCGACTTGCGGACGTTTGCGCGGGGTGCTGTCCCCGTTACGCCGGGGCAAGCCTTCCCCGCACTGAACTTCGATCGCGAGAAAGCCCCGAACTATTCACCGCTGCTGCACGTTACCCCCGACGATCCGCCCACACTTCTGATTCATGGCGATGCCGACCCTCTCGTGAATATCGGCCACAGCCAGCGGATGTTCGATGCCCTTCAGAACGCTGGAATCAAATCGGAGTTCATCACTCTGCCCGGCGCGGGACACGGCTTCCGTGGTGATGATGAGACGAAAGCCGGCGCGGCAATGCTGAAGTGGTTTGAAGAGACGCTCTCGAAGAGGTAGCGCAGGCAGCACGCTCTCAGCCGATCCGCAAGACGACTTTGCCGGTCTGACTGAACGTCACGAGCAACCTGTGCGACCCGGCTGCCTTGTCCTGCGGCGGCACGGCGTGCACGACGTCCCCGGGATCCCGCCAAAAAGGTTCGGTGACGCCGCTGAGCCGCAGAGTTCAGGGCCAGTAGCCCTACTCGGCCCGCGCGATAGTGATCATACCCGGCAGGTTACGGATCTGAAGGTGTTTCGTTGCGAACTCTAGGCCGCGGGGTTCTGCTTCTAATGAAACTTGATCTCTTACAATCCCGCCTGCCAATTCACGACCACGGTCAACGGGGCTGACGTGTCACCGGTAAGCGTGTTGAAGAGAAATCGCTGCCCGTCCCGAGTGAGATCCCAGCGCGTCTGGTTGTTGGTCGCGGGGAAGAAGGCCGCCGCCACCTGAAACAACTCGGTTGCAACGCCAAAAGGGGAAGCGCCCTGACGGACTTCGACTCTCATCAGTCTGCCGTCAGCGGTCAGGTAGAACAATTCTTTTCCGTCGCGGCTCCAGCGAGGCTGATAACCGCCGGCGGCGGAAATGGGCCACTTACCCGCAGTGGGGTCCGGAAAGGTACTCACGTAAACCTCGGAGCGGCTTCCCGTTCTCATCACATGAGCTACATAGGACGTCGTCGGTGAAAACCGTCCCGATGATTCATCGTTTTCGCTGAACAGGTAGGGTTTAGGAGGTCCTGGTTTGCCTCCTTCTACAGGCAGCACCATCAGATCGCGGCCCGTTTTGTCGCCGCCCGTCTCCGCAAGCAAAAAACGTCCGTCTGTCGACAAGTCCGACGGGTAGGTTGCAGACTTCCAGCCTTCCGCGAACGGCTGCGCCGCATCCGCACCGCTCGCAGCTCGCGTCTGAAACTGGATGATGCCGCGAAACCCGCCCCAGATTAGTCGTTGCCCATCCGGAGACCACACCGGGTGCACCCCAGCCGCCACATGATTTTCCGACTTGCGTGAGAAGTCATAGATCCAGATGTCGGTAGTGGCGGGGCTGTCCACAGCGGCGACTTGTTTTCCGTCGGGAGATAACTCAATTTCGTTGAAAGACCTTCCCTTCCATGCGGTCTCAATCCTTGTACCCTTGCGGTCGTACCAGTCGAGCTGGCGATTCCCCTGGCCCACGTTGCCGTACACGAGGTCTCCAGTTTCGGACACCGAAAATCCACCCAGATTACCGGCCGACGGCCCAATTGGAATGGGATCACCGGCCACTTCCAGCCCATTTGGGTCAAAAGGTTGGGCCAACAACGTGTTCTCGCGGACGAATACGATCCAACCCGGCTTAGAGCCACTCTTTGATGGCGCAAAAAGCGCAGACGTGTCGTCCGTCAGTAACCGGCTCCCGGGCATTTCAGGCTTCTCGTCGAGCCTTCTTATGTTCACTCCGGCGTGGTCGCTTGCCCCACGAACCAGGTAAAGGAAATGTCTCCCATCCGGCAACAACCCCTGGGGCGCGTGCTGTGTCTCTCCCGCGGCGAGTTGTGTCAACGGTTTCATCACGCCGCATCCTGCGGCGGGAACCTCAAAGACTCCGCTGATCGTCGTGCCGAATACGATTCGGTTATCGGGTGTCCAAAAGCCAACGTTGATGGGCCCAGAGATGTCACAGAGCTTCACAGGAGGTCCGCCCGATACGCTGACCTTCATTAGCCGGTTCTGTGAGCCGAAAACAATCGTTCGGCTATC
>DASTBJ010000670.1:0-3407 GCA_035712125.1 Terriglobia bacterium | reverse complement strand
CCGCCGCCAACTTGAACTCGCGGCTGAACTGTCTCGCGCCGCCTTTCGTTCTTTTCATAGACACCCCTTTTAAACGAAAGCCGACTAATTTTCCTGTCTCATTTCAGGGGTGCACTCCACCTGCATTTCAAATCCCGAAATTGGAAAGCTCAGATTGGACCGTCCGTCTGGGTTGAGTAGTCCAATCTGAGCTTTCCAATTTCGGGATTTGAAATGCAGGATTCGTCCAATTTCAAAATTTCAGATTTCTGCGGTTTCGCAACATCCTCGGGTACAAAACTACAGGGAAACGAGCACTCCGACGGCCTATAGCGGCAGCCCTATATAATGTCTTCCGTGAAGCGTTACGTCATCCTGGGAATCTTCGGACTGTTTTTCCTGTTCGCCGTGGGCGCGTTACTGGTGTCGGCGATCGTGTATCGCCCTTCGGAGGACCCTTCGGCGGCTTACGCGCACTCAAGCCGGGGTCTTGCGCTGATGCGGCGGCACCTCTATCACGCCGCGATCGAGCAGTTTGAGGCTGCAATCGAACAGAGCCCCGGCACTCTCGATGCCTGGGTCGGACTTAGCGCCATTTACATTCGCCTCGGCGACGCTCCGAAGGCGGTGGAGCGGGCAGCGAAGGCCGTCAACCTGGCGTCGAATTCGCCTGACGTTCAGTTGATCCTGGGCCGCGCGCATTGGCTTGCCCGCAACCTTAGCGATGCGGAAAACGTGGCGTTAAAAGTAGAGAAGCTCGATCCTTCGAACCCCAGTGCCGCGGAGTTACTGCTTCGCGTTTACTTCGAACGTAACAACGATGAGAAATTCCGCGAGGTTTTGGAACGCATCGGAAACCCGTCAGGACCGATCCAGGACATTGCGGTGCAATTTGCCATTCGGCAGGGAGAGTTCCGGCGCGCTTACGAACTCCGAAATTCCTTTGATCGCTCGAAACTGGAAACCGCAACGCTGCGATCGCAATTGGCGCTCAAGCGTGAGCCCAATCGGTTGGATCTTTATCCACAACTGGTCCGGAATCTTGTCCGGCTCGGCCGACATGAGGAGGCCGTCGCGGCAATCCGCAAATCCGGCGGGAGTCCGCCGCTCGACCTGGAATTGGGCAAGGCGTACTGGCTCGCCGGCAACAGGGACGAGGCGGTGAGTGCGTACATGCGAGCGTCTCGCGGTGCGCACAAACTTTCGGCTCACGCTGCTTTGGCTGCGATAACGGGGGACCGCAGACACTGGGTCGAGGCGTTTCGAGCAGAATGGATTGAGACCGACCATTTCGTGCTTGCCCAGTTTGAAGACCTGCTGAAGGCGGCGGCGCCCCTCGACAAGGCGTTTATCTACCGGTACGCGGGTCTGTTCGATCGCGAGCTTTTCAACAAAGCTGCCGAAAGCGCTCTCGCCGTCCTGAAGGATGAACCCGATCAAATCGATGCACTGATGACACTGGGAACCGCCAACTTCCTTCTGGGCCGTGTGGACGATGCCGTTCGGTACGTTCAGCAGGGCGCGGACCGCCATCCGGGGCGTGCTGAAGTCTGGTCTCGCCTGGGGCAGATGGCTCTGGCTAAGGGGGACGTCGACGCTACCGAAGCGCCGTTGCGACGGGCGATACAGTTAGAAAGTGTCAATGCCTCGTACCTCTATAACTACGGCTTGTTTCTCGATCAGCAGGATCGTCGCATCGAGGCTGTGCCGTTTTACGAACGTGCCATCGCAGCAAGTCCGTTGAGCTATGAAGCCATGAACAACCTTGCGTTGATTGAAAGTGCGCGAGGTAATCCGGTGAAGGCGCTTGCACTGTTGAACAAGGCTGTCGCGTCCAATCCCGACAATGAAGGCACGTATATCAACCGAGGCAACTACTATGCCTCGGTCCATCAGTGGACTAAAGCTCTGGCGGACTACGCTCAGGCACTGAAATTAAATGCGAGCAACGTGATCGCTGCAGTGGAATCTGCGCGCATCCATCTGGAACTGAACCGGGCAGACATTGCCCTGGAGGAACTTAACGCTGCCCTTGATGCGAATCCTCAGGATCACGAAGCGTACATGCTGCTTTCATCCGCTTATGAAAAGACCGGCCTCAAGACGGAAGCCGCTGCGGCGCTCGACGAGGCCAGCCGCCTGAAGGATACCGATTGACTCGTCGAACAAAGATCGTCTGTACGATCGGCCCCGCATCTGACTCCGAGGAAACGATTACCAAACTGATCGCTTCCGGTATGAATGTCGCGCGTCTCAACTTTTCGCACGGCACCACCGACTACCACCGGGGCATCATTGATCGGTTGAAGAAGATACGTAAGGCCTTGAGAAAGCCCGTCGCTATTCTGATGGACCTCCAGGGACCGAAGATCCGCATCGGGAAAATCCGGAGTGGCTCGGCGGTGCTTCGCCCGGGTCAGAAGTTTATCCTGACAACGTCGAGTGTTGCGGGCGACGAGAGGCGCGTCTCGGTTTCGCTCAAGTCTCTGCCTTACGAGGTCGCCGCCGGCCACCCCATCCTTCTGGCTGATGGCAACATCGAACTGCGCGTGGAACGGGTTTCTGCTCCCGAAGTGATTTGCAGAGTCGTTGTCGGCGGCACGCTGAGTTCGCAAAAAGGTATGAATCTGCCGGCGGCGGACGTGGAAGTCGAGTCGATAACCCCGAAGGATCGCAAGGATATTGAAGTGGGTGTGGACGCCGGCGTCGATGCGGTTGCTGTAAGCTTTGTGCGCAATGCAGCGGATATCAAGGCTGTCAAAGCTGTGCTGAAAAAGACTGGCGGGCGTTTGCCCGTGATCGCGAAGATCGAGAAGCAGGCAGCGGTGAACAACATCGACCGGATCCTCGATGTTGCCGATGGCATCATGGTTGCCCGTGGCGATCTTGGTGTCGAAATCGACCTTGAGCGTGTTCCGCTGGTCCAGAAATCCATCATCCAGAAGTGCAACACGCTCGGCAAACCTGTCATTACGGCGACTCAGATGCTCGTGCGCATGGTGGAGAACCCGCGTCCCACACGCGCGGAGGCGGCGGATGTGGCCAATGCGGTGCTTGATGGCACCGACGCCGTCATGCTCTCGGAGGAGACGGCGATAGGAAACTACCCGGTCGAAGCGGTTCAGATGATGGACCGCATTGTCCGGACCGCAGAGACCTCACTCGACCGAAGAAAATTCGAACATGTGGAAGAGATGGGAAATATCCGGGACTCGATCACGCGATCGAGTTACTACATTGCGAAGGAAATCGGAGTGCGAGCGATCGTGACGCCGACATGGTCAGGTTCGACCGCCAATCTCGTAGCGCGCTTTCGCCCGAAACAACCGATCCTTGCAACCACACCAAACGAAACGACACTGGACTTTTTGTCTTTCTCGTGGGGTGTTGTACCGTTGTTCATTCCGCCGAGCGCGACCATTGATGAC
>DASTBJ010000669.1:0-3902 GCA_035712125.1 Terriglobia bacterium | reverse complement strand
AGGCGGTGCAATAAAGGCAGCCCAATGGAACGCGAATGATGCTAAGCACTGGTGCAAAAACAACTTCGGGTTTTGGGGCATACCGACCCTCACCCCGGCCCCACTGTCGTTGAATTAAGCATATGGTGGTCAAAATACGATCTTTCTGACGCGTCGCTGAAAATGATACGAACGAAACATCGAGAGCTTTTTTCTAGGTGGTTTACGCTGGGAGCGCACACTCACAGGGGCTCCGACGAACATGATCTGCAACTTCTCCACGACGGTTTCGATCGGGAGTTCACTGTAGAGCAGATTCAACAACTGATCTTTCAACGCGTGAAAGGCCACCGCGTGATTCACCTGCCTGGGATGGTGCTTCCCGGTACTCTGCTCCCGCAGAACTTGCCCCGCCGACTCGGTCAACACACTCTCCAGATTGCACAACAGCAGGGTCGCAAAAAAATCCTGACGTACCGCCTCGACGGTCTGGCCGCTGAAGTTCTCCAGATCCAGCCGGCCCTTCATTATTCCGTAAAACGTTTCGTGATTCCACCGGCAGTGGTAGACGTTCAAAAATTCTTCGCTCGGATACCGCTCTTCATCCAGCAGCGAGGTGGCCAAGACCTCCAGTTCACCGGTGGGCAGCCGCACACTAACAAAGCGCACGATCAATTCCAGCGGCAAACCCAGGACTCGCAACTCCGCTCTCTGATGGACTGGTGCCAGCAAGCGAACTGTCTTGCTGCGACCGGCTCGCTTCAAGCGAAAGAGTGCCTGCGCCGCTGCAAACGAACCGCTCGAACACCGCGCGATGTAATCCAAACCCAGCTGATGGTGCCAGGCCAAATAGGCATAGCCCGTGAACCCTCTATCATTGAGCAGCACATCGCCCGGACGGGCTTGGCGCAACTGTTCGATGGCCAACTCGACCTCACCCACCCGACTGGATTCCAAGCGCCCATCCAGGCCGATCCGGTTCAACAAATCATAGAGCACCGACATCCGCCCTTGGGCATAGCTCGTCCCGGTGGCTCCCAGATGATTGCGCACTTCCACCGCACCAAACGTTTCGAACATTTCCGGGCTGCGGGGCAAGCGCAGCAACGAACTGTCCACCCCCAGCAAACGATGGCCTCGCCAGCGCCGCAACTTCCGCTCCGACTCCACTCCGTAGGCCGAGGCCAACACCGTCGTCTGATTCAGTTCGATGAAAGCCGTGTGCCTCAGTTTGGCTCGCGCATGGGTCCAAGCCCCGGCGCTAACCGGCTCAAACACTCCGTCTCCCGCCAACTCGTTGAGGAACTCATGCAGATGGCGCTGGATCGATTTGACGGTTTTTTGCAAGACGAAGAGCATGACGACGGGAAAGGTCAGTTGTCGCTCCCGCGTGAAGTCCTCCGGCCGAACGCGGTGGCGCTGGGTGAACTGCAGATCGCAGAGTTGCTGCCGCAGTTTCTGGATAAGATCAATGGCATACGTGGGAATGCTTTCAATGATGGCGCGCATCCCCATTTTGAATAGCCAATGTATTTACTTTGTACATTCAAAAATGAAATTATTTTCATCGAAACTCTTAATTCAATGGCAGTGCACCCTGACCCTCTCCCGTCCGACGGGAGAGGGAACAGCCAGACCCATCGCTTGCAGGTTCCAAAGCGGTTGGATCCGCACTCGCGCGGGGCACGATTCTAGTGGGTAAGGGAGTGGCGTTGCCGCCACCCCCTCCCCGTTGTCGCGATAGAGTCCATTCTCTATATTTACCGGCGTGTCGGTTTCCGACTCCGGGCGACCCCTGCGGATGACGTTAGCCCCGTCAGCCGCTCCGATTCCGGACAGAGTGAACCCCCCGTGAGGAGTCCGTTCGCCGTTCTTTGACATGGCTTGGCTTAGTGCCGTTTTCATCGCTGGCAAAAGCTCTCCAAGCTCAGCAACCCGAGCCGGTCAAACTGCTTCAAGCGCATCCGACGGTTCTGATGGTAACTGAAGCGCTTGTATTTGAGGCAGCGCAAGCGCCGCCGAATCCAGCAGTCCAGTTGACGCAGCGCCCATCGGCTAGTGGACCAGCGCGGAGTGAAGTAGTTGGCCGTGCCTTGAATGACTCGGTTGAGTTTCTCGATCAGTTCCGCGTCCAGGTTGCGCGAGCGGACAGTCAATTCCCGCACGTTGTCTTGAAATTTCTGCTCGGACTTGGGGCGCATACGCCGCGACCGGCTCGACATCACGAAGCCCAGGAAGGAGTAACCCTTGCCGTAGGTCGTGATCCGAGTCTTCTCGGCGCTCAGTGTCAGGCCGAGTTGGTTGAGGATCTGCGTAACCTGAGTCTTAGCCTCCTCAGCTTGGGGTTGGGTTTGGCAGAGGACCACGAAGTCGTCGGCATAGCGCACGAAGCGGTAGCCGAGCTTGTGGAGTTGCCAATCCAGATGGTTGAGGACAATGTTGGCCAACAGCGGACTAGCGACTCCTCCTTGGGGAGTGCCGACCGTGGTGGGCTTGAACACGCCGTTTTCCATGACGCCCGCGCGAAGGAATTTCTCGACGAGGTTGAGGATGTTGCCGTCGGCGACCTGAGCCGCGACTGCTTCCTTGATAAGCGCATGAGGCAGGTTATCAAAACAGCCGACGATGTCGGCATCGAGAACGACTCGATAGCCTTGCTCGTGGTGATGGATAGCCAACTCCAGGGCTTGATGGCAGTTGCGTCCAGGGCGGAAGCCGAAGGACGCCTCGTGAAACAGCGGTTCAAAGATCGGGTGCAGCAAGCGGCGCAGGACCTCTTGAGCGACCCGATCGCGAACTGCCGGGATACCCAGCGGGCGAAATTTCCCTCCGCCTTTGTCGAGGTACTTGCGACGTAAAGGGAGCGGCTGAAAGGAGCCGTTCTTGAGGTCGCGTTCCAGGGCGAGGAGATTTTGGGCAAGGTTGGCCTCAAACATTTTGATGCTTACCTTGTCAATGCCTGCTGCACCGCGATTGCGTTTGACCGCTTTGAAGGCGGCGTGCAACAACGGCTGTGTAATCCTCCCAGTGAGGGAGTGAGCTTTTGGTTTGGCGATGGGAAACAAGGCCATGGGGATTTCTCCTAAGGTGAACGAACCGCCGCTTGTCTCGGCTCCGGTTGTTGGGGACTGTTGCTTAGCGAGCCGGCCCGTTGAGGGGAGGAGGTCCCCTCGCGCCATTTGGTGGCGGCATAGGTCGGGCTAACTGGTCCCATGAACCGAAGGGGTCCAGGCGGCACTCTGAGGTTTTGCCTTTCAGAGCACGAGCTTCCGGCGGACCGAAAGCGCGAGCCTCTACTCTGGCGCTGCTGACATCCCTTGGGGCGGGGCCGGGGAGAAACCGTTCCCGCCTCCGACGCGTGACCGCGGCCTTTCGTATGGGACTTATAGCCGAGGCTTACCCATCCTTGAGGGACGAGACGCCGTGGGACTTCATCGGTGGAGCGAACGAACCATGTGCGAGACGTGGCCGCAGGTAACACCCGAGTCAGGAGCGCGCCGCTGACCGCATACGCGGCGGCTCGACCTGTCGCAAAAGAGGCCGACAGGCCAAACTTCGCCAGAAAGGGGGAAGCTCGTTCTTGACTCTGGCCTAAGGGCGACCCCATCCCGCCGGGGAGGCTGGCCACTTCGAGACCGTGCATTACTGCGCGGCCCTGGCTGCGTTCCCGATGGGACCAGCCCATCGGTTTAGCCTCCGCCTTCTGACCCAGCGCGGACTGAATCAGGCGAAGATGTAGATATAGCACGTCCATTGCCATTCACACATTCACGGGGCTCGTTCGTTCTTCGACTCGCGCCCCTCTCCCCCAGGGAGAGGGAACAGCGCGCCTCCGGGCGGCAGGATGCGCGCCCTCTACGGCGGCCAGGATGGCCGCCACTACAGCGCCAACTTGTGAATGGTTCTCGTGTGTTTATCCACTT
>DASTBJ010000668.1:0-12349 GCA_035712125.1 Terriglobia bacterium | reverse complement strand
GGTGCCGTCGGGTTCCGGCGCGTTGACGTCTATCTTCTGCTGCAGCAGTGAGGAGACGGCTGCGCGGTCATTCCTTTTTACCGCCGTGACAAGACGGGTATCGGCGGCGGTGGCGCTTAAGCCAAATCCCCCGAGCAATAGAGCGACAACAACTGCGCGCGCGTGAAGTCTCACAGATCCCCCATCAATCCCGTGCTGTCTCCGAGCTTGTCCATCTTGACGCCGGCCTTGGTCAGAACGGTCAGAAGAAGGTTCGACATCGGCGTGTGATCGACGTACTTGATGTGACGTCCGCCCTTGAGCGTGCCCGAGCCGCCGCCAATCACGAGGTTCGGAAGCGGGAAGTGGTTATGCGCGTTGCTGTTACTCATGTTGCTGCCGAAGAGCAGGATCGTGTGATCCAGCAGGCTGCCATCGCCGTCAGGTGTTGCGGCCATCTTGTCGAGGAAGCCGGAGAAGAGCGTCGTGTGATAGGTCTGGATCTTCACGTTCTTGTCCATCTTCGCGGCCTGATTCGCATGATGCGAAATCGCGTGATGCCCATCGGAGACACCGACCTGAGGATACGTGCGATTACTGATCTCTCGCGCAAGCATATAGGTGACGACCTTCGTGACGTTTGCCTGGTAGGACAGCAACATCAGGTCGTACATGAGCTTTACGTGATCCTCATAGGAGTAAGGGATGCCCGCCGGGGCGGAAGGAATTTGAACATCGGTAGTTGCACCTTCAACCGACATGCGCTGAACGCGGCGTTCGATTTCACGAACGCTCTCGAGGTAGTCGTTCATTGCATTGCGATCCTGAGGTCCAAGCTTCTTTTCGAGATCGGCAGCCTGTTTCATAAACAGATCGAGAATGCTGCGATCTTCCTTGCTCTGTGCAATGCGTTCTTCGGTGCTGCCCCCGCGTCCGAACAAACGCTCAAAGACCTTGCGCGGATTGATTTCCATCGGCAGAGGCGTCGTCGGCGTACGCCACGACAGTGTGTTCATGTAGATGCAGCCGTAGTCGCGGTCGCAGGACCCGATCAGACCGGAATGATCTTCGGTGCCGAGTTCAAGGGAGGGCAGCAGCGTGTCCTGGCCGATTTGCTGGGCAGCGAACTGGTCTGCTGTCACGCCCGCGTAAGCGTCGGTACCGTTTGTCGCCTTTGGCCGCACGCCGCTCAGCCACGTTGTCGGGCTGAGTGAATGCACAGCGCTGCTGTCCGCCGCCTGGTGATGAAGACCGCTGATGACGTTAAGGCGGTCGCGGTGCTTTTCCAGTGGCTGGAGAATCGGCGTGAATTCAAACCCGGCACCTTCAGTCTTGGGAGTCCACCGGTCCATGATCGCGCCGTGCGGCAGGTAAACGAATCCCAGCCGGGACTTGGCCGCCGCGGTGCCGGTTTGTGCCGTCAAGGCTGGCACCATGGAATCCAGGAACGGCAACGCCATCGTGGCCCCTGCGGCCCGCAGAAACGTCCTTCGCGAAAGGTGCTTCTTTGTGACGAACATGTGTCCTCCCTACTGGGCTCTCTTCATCTGAAATGGCGTGCTCTTCACGATGTTGAAGATCAGCGCCGAAAACTTGTAATCCTGCTTCGCAGCGTCCCGGACAATTCCGCGGACAACCGGCATGTCGTAATGTTCCAGCCCTCTTCCAAGGGCATACGTTAGAAGCTTTTCCGTCATCGTATCAACGAATCGCTCGGGATTCTTCAACAATGCCCGCCGAAGTGCCAGAGGACCGTCCACATTTGTGCCATCCGCCAAAACTCCCGAAGGATCGATCGGGCCGCTTTTGTCTTTTGTTCGCCATTCCCCTGTAGCATCAAAGTTCTCCAGAGAGAAGCCCAGCGGATCCATGATGGCGTGGCAACCGGCGCAGGCCGGATTCCTGCGATGCTCTTCTAGGATCTCCCGGATGGGCTTGGGCTTCGCGCCCTCCTCATTCTCCGGGAACGGCGGAACGTTGGCCGGCGCCGGTGGCGGCGGTGTCCCCATAATGTTTTCCAGGATCCATTTGCCCCGCAGCACCGGAGATGTTCTGTTGGGATAAGACGTCACGGTCAGGATGCTGCCCTGGCCGAGAAGACCGCGTCTCACCGGATCCTTCACGGGCACGCGACGGAAATGGGTGCCGTAGATGTTCGGAAAACCATAATGCAGTGCCAGTCGGTCGTTGACGAACGTGTAGTCGGCCGTCAGCAGGTCGATGACGTTGTGATCCTCACGGATGATGCTCTCAAAGAACATCTCCGTCTCTTTTCGGAAAGCCTGCCGGAGGTTGTCGTCAAAGTCGGGAAATGCCTTGTTGTCGGGCCGCGCACTTTGAAGATTGCGCAGGAACAGCCACTGTCCGGCGAAGTTCTGCACCAGTGCCTGGGATTTTTGATCTGCAAGCATGCGCTTGATCTGCGCGTCGAGAACCGCGGGATCCCTGAGTTTCTTCTGTTCGGCGAGAGTCAGTAGTTCGTCGTCTGGAATCGTGCTCCACAAGAAGAACGAGAGCCTGGATGCAAGCTCAAGGTCTCCGAGTCTGTAGATCTGACCTTTTGGAACATTGGTCGGATCGGGCTCGCTGCGAAAAAGGAATTTCGGCGTCGCCAGCATGACGTGCAGCGCATTCTGGACTCCCGCCTCGAAGCCGCCCTTCTTTGCTCCAGCTTCATAGAAGCCCATCAGAGCGTTCAGGTCCGTGTCCGCTACCGGTCCACGGTAGGCGCGGCGAGCCAGTGTCGAGAGAATCTTACGTGCGCAGGGCGCTTGTTCGGCGGCCGTAGACGGGCGACACGTGAAGATGCGCCGCCGGCTGGGCGTGTCTCCCGAACTCGTGGGTCGCACCGGTCCTGTGATATCGACGTGATCGACCTGCGGGTTCCCGTTCATGTTCTGCAGGTCGTGATCGTAGGAATGCAACTCCAGAGGCTCCGCTGTTTCCGAAGAGTTCTTCCGCAGGAACGCCACGCCAATTTCGTGAGGACCCGCTTTGATGGGAATGCGCGCTCGAAGCCGTCCGTCGATCATGTCCGCGGCCGTGGCAAAATTCGCGTCGGAATCCCGATTGTCCTCGTCTCCGCCGACGGGTCTGAGGAAGACACGCTCGCCATCGACGGTGATCTCAATCTGGTGCGGCCATTCGAGGCCTTTCATATATCCGAGAACGTTGCGCAGCAGGACGATGTTGATCTGATATTCGCCGTCGAGCGGAAAGTTCTCTTTGATAAGAATGCCGCCGCGCGTTCCCAGCGGCAGGCCTTCGATGTGACGATCCTGGGCGCGATCGGGCGGTGCGCGATAGACCGTGGTCACGGGAGTATAGGCAGGATCGCCGACGGCGATGGCGCTGATCTTGCGTGCCGCGACGAGATATTGCTCCAGCAGCGAGGGCGACACTCTCAAGACGTCTGCAATGTTGTCGAAGCCGTAGCTTTCGTCATCCGGTGGCAGCAGTTCCTTTACATCGACCTCCAGATTCAACAGGTCGCGGATCGCATTGCCGTATTCGGTGCGGTTCAAGCGGTGGAGAGAGGCTCGGCCGGGTTCCGGATTCGCCGTTGAAGCCTTGTCGAGCGCGTGTTCAAGCATCGAAACCATCGAGTTGATGGCCGCCTGATCGGGCTTGGGACGGTTAATCGGCGGCATCATCCCGGCTCGGAGCTTCATCACAACCTTTTCCCAGGTGGCAGCGCCGCCCGGAATATCATTGAGATCGGCCTTGTCTAGCATCAGGCCTGCAGTGCGAACCTGTTGGTTATGGCACGTCACGCAGTACTGATCCAGGAGTGCGCGCTGGGCGGCTGTAGGATTAGCGGCCTGCTGCGTCTGGGACGCTTGTTTCGCTGCTCGGGGCACCGCTACCGTTGCGGTCGCCAGAACCAGGAAACAAAGACTCATCGACAGAGCCCCGACGTTGTACCCGGTCGCACGTTTTCGAAACACCGCTATCGTCCTCTAAATAAAGAACCTTATCACTGCTTGTACACCTGAAAAATGCTTCCCGAAAGCTTATCAATGAGGTCGGCAGGGGGTCAATTCGGAAGTACGATTTTGCCGATTTAAGGGGGCCGTCATGCCTGAATCAGGATATCCGTTGTGAAGTTGCGGTACCCGACGTAAGTTCCGCCGAAGAGGAAGAAATCTGAAATCGGACGAGCGGAAACCTCAAATCCGAGATTTCAAAATCTTAAATCGGACTGACGCAGACGGCTTGATGAAATCTCGGATTTGAGGTTTCCGTTCTCCGATTTCAGATTTCTTCCTCTTCAACAACGACCCGGACCCGCCTGACCCCGATTGCTCTGTCCCCAATTTCGTCCGTCCCTGTTACGCTTCAGCACATGCCCGAGTTGGAAGTCTGGCAGTGGCTGCTGGGCGGATTCAGCGCGTTTACCCTTGGAGCTGCGAAGAGCGGCCTGCCTGGGGGCGGTACGCTGGCGATTCCCATGATGGTTCATGTCGTGGGAAGCGCCCGTTATGCGGCGGCCTGGACGGCGCCGATTCTGAGTACGGGCGATGTGTTTGCGGTGCTCTACTGGCGTCGGCATGCGGACGCCCGAAAGCTGCTGTCGCTCATTCCCTGGGTTGTTCTCGGCGGCGCCGGCGGTGCGTTTGCGCTGAATCTCGACGAACAACTGCTGCGCCGGATGGTTGCGACCATCGTTGCCGTCATGCTGCTGTTGTTCGTGCTGCAGCGGCGCGGATTCCTTAGCCAGCTTTCGCGAGGCGCCTGGGCTTACGGCATTGCCGCAGGTTTTGCAACGGTTGTCGCAAATGCCGCCGGTCCCATCATGAACATGTACCTGTTGACGCGCCGCCTGAGCAAGGAGCAGTTCGTGGCGACGGGTGCCTGGTTCTTCTTTGTAGTGAATATTGCGAAGGTGCCCATCTATATCTGGTACGGCTTATTCAGTGTCCACTCGCTGGTGTTCGATGTGTTGATGGCACCGCTGGTCATCGCCGGCGGATTCGCCGGACTGTGGCTCATCCACCGGGTACCGCAGCCCGTTTTTGAATGGCTCGTCGTCGTTCTGACGTCAATCTCGCTGTACTTCCTGTTTTGAGACGTAACCCTACTTCAGTTCCGGCTGAGCACCGGCGGGTAGCGGGTATCGATCGACGTTCAGCAGCATTGAAACGAGCTGGTAATAACCCATGACGCCGACGATGTCTACGACTCCCTTTTCGCCGTACCTGTCGAGCACGCCCTTAAACGTCGCGTCCGTGACTTGTTTGGTTTCCAACAACTCGGTGGCGAAGTTGTAGACCGCTTCCTCATCAGGCTGCATACCAGTGGGTCTCTTCCGGTTTGCGATCGCTGTGATTATCTCTTCTTTCAAACCTTCCTGGGCCGCCGCGCGACGATGCGCGTACCACTCGTAGTGCGACGTCCAGTGACGTGCCGTGACGATAATTGCCAGCTCTCGAAGCTTCGGTGGGACGGCCGGACGGAAGCGCGCATACTCCCCGAACTTCTGTGCGAGATCTCCCATTTCCGGGCTGCGCAGCAGGACATTGAAGGGTCCGCCTAATCCGCGACGTGGGCCGGTCAAGAGGTTCATCGTCATGGTGCGCTGCTCGGGACTCATCTGGTCCCATGTGAGCGGCTTGAAACGATCACCGGCGAGATTCAGATTCGAAGTATCTGGAGCCTGTGCGCCGATATAAAGCGAGGCCATAAGTACAAGCGCCGATGCGGCCAAAGCGGCCGAGACTTTGAATGGCATTGGAATCCTCCGGGGTCGGGTTTGTTCGGAACAGGATACACCTAATGCCCGCCGGGAGCCTTGACCGTGTTCTTTTCGATGTGTCGTTTCACCAGTGCCAGTGCCAGGAACACAACGCCCATCGAATAGGCCCATGTCAGGAAGTAATGCTGCGAACCGCTGCCCATCGCCCACGGGCCGAGTTGTCCGGTCAGGGAGTGCCCGATACGGCCGACGGCTACCGCTGTGCCCACGCCGCGCCCACGGATCTCCGTTGGATAAACATGGGCGGCAAGCGCATACATCGTGGTTTGCACGGCGTTCATGAGTCCGCCGGTGAACAGAATCATCAGGTATAGCGGCCAGGTGTTGGATGGTTCCAGCCTCATCGTAGAGAGGATGACAGCGCCGACAATCGACAAGGCGGTCAGGAAGAGCATCGACGAGCGTGATCCGAAGTGGAGGATAACCACTCCGGCCATCAACGCACCGCCCACTCCACCAAAGTTGAATGCGGAAAGAAGCGTATTGGCGGCTGAGAGTTCGAATCCCACTTCCGGACTGGTCAACATGGTTGGCATCCACTGAATGCAGAGGTAGTTCCCCATGAGGCAGAAGAAGAAGGCGAAGGCCAGCCCGATCGTGTCGCGTAGACGGTGCCTCGCGAAGACCTCCGCGTATGACCCCTTCGGCTGCGTCGCCACTGCAGGCACGCGACCCGGCACAAATTTGGCATCCGCGGGAATGTCGTGACCGATCTTCGTTAAGACGTGGCGCAACTCCGGCCAACGTTCGGGATGACTCGCGAGATACTTCGGCGACTCGGGAAGAATCTTGAAGAGGACGATCCCGAGAACAATCGGCAGGATGCCGCCCAGTTGCCACAAGCGTTCCCAGCCCCAGACCGGAATAATGAGCGCTGCGGATCTTGCTGCGAGATAACCGCCCAGCGGAACGCAGACGATGGTCACCGTAACGGCCAGAGCACGCCGGTTACGCGGAACATATTCGGACGCGAGAACCGCCGCATTCGGCATCGCGCCGCCGAGTCCCAGTCCGGCCAGAAATCGAAGGACGGTCAATGTGTTCGGATCGCCCACGAACGAGATGCCCAGAGTGATTGCCGCGAACACAATAACGCTGCTCAGCAGTGCCGTCCGCCGTCCAACCTTGTCGCCGAAAAGGCCGCCGAATAGACCGCCGAACATCATGCCCAGAGGTCCGGCCGTCAGGACGTGAGTGAAGGCTTCGCGGGGAAGCCCCCATTCCTTCATCAGCGTGGGAATCGTTGGTCCCATGAGCTGGTTGTCCACGCCGTCGAGGATGATTGTGAGCGCTGTGCCCAGGATGAGGAGCTTCTGATAACCGGTCCATCGCCCTTCATCGAGCAGAGCGCCCACTTCAATGGTTTTCATCAACACGTCCTTTCAGTTTTGTCGTGGAAGCGGCGGCGATTATAGCAGCGGCGTGGAGAACGGAAATTGAGGACAGACAGAAATTGGGGACAGAGAGCTATTTCGCGTCGCGAAATAGCTCTCTGTCCCCAATTTCTTGATTGTGCGTGGTTATTGCTGCCGGTCTTGCGGTCGTTTTAAAACCGGTGGCGCATCCGCATCCGGTTCGCGATCCTGAGGATTGGTGGGCGTGCCGTCTCTGTCGGTCGTGCCGGTGTCCTCGTTCGGGTTCCGACTGCTCGGAGTGCGGCGGCGCAGGCTTGGGGCTTGTTCCTTCTGGGAAGGCGTACGCTGATCTTGAATTTGCACCAGTCGCGCTTTGATCGCGTCGAATTCCGAAGTCGTGACCAGATACTGCTCGCGCGCCGGCAGGTGGTTTTCGATATTGTCTTTGGTTTTGGAGACGCGCGATTCCGTTGGAGGATGCGTTGAGAAGAGAGAAGACATCTTCTTCTTGGCGCTTTCTCGTGCCTGGAGCTTTTCAAAGAAGCTCACCGAGGCCCCCGGATCGTAGCCGGCCTTGTACATATATTGCAGGCCAAGCCAATCGGCCTCTTCCTCTGCCTTTCGATCAAACTTCAGGAACGTCATCGGGATCAAAATGCTCGCGCCCTGTTGAATGGCAGCGCCCAGAATGCCGCCCGTAAAGATCGAAAGCGGTATCGACGCCAGGTTGACCGCATTGGCGCGTCCCTGTTGTTCCGCGGCGTGACGGGCCGTGACGTGGGCGACTTCATGAGCCATAACGGCAGCGAGTTCCGCTTCCTCATCCGCGGCCAGAATCAGGCCGGTATTCACATAAAAGAATCCACCGGGGAGAGACATCGCGTTGATTTCATCCGAGTCAATGACTTTGATCGTGAATGGAATCTGCGCATCAGAATTTTTCACCACGTTTTGTCCGACGCGGTTGACGTACTCGTTGATCGTCGGATCCTGAACCAGCGTCGACTGCGCCTCGATCTCTCTGGCGAGCCCGCGTCCCAACGCGATTTCAGTTTCCAGGTTCGGCGTCATGACGCGGAAGTCCACGCCTTTGTTGATGTCGCGGTTTCCGATGTTCTCGATATCGTCGTTCTTTTTGCGGGGCGCATTCTTGGCAGCTTCCTTTGCCGCTTTCTCGTCCTCTTTGCGCTTCTTCTCCGCTTCCTTTTCCGCCTGCTTCCGGGCTTCTTCGGCCTTCTTCTTGGCTTCAGCCTCGGCCTTTGCCTGGGCCTTGGGATCGACAGGCGTCGTGGTAGTGCTCGAGGGGGCCGTTGTTTGCGCAAACAACGGTGCCGAGAAGAGCAGCGACGCTGTCAGTATGCTAACGATCAGCCGTGATCCGTATCTCATGGATGACTTCTCCAGAGGGGTCGTCTTTCTGTAAAACCTTAACGGTTTACCACCACTCTCGCAATGGTTCTTTGACGCAGTCGAACCGAAAAGGAATTAACCTTATTTATACCTTCGTTAATACCTCCCTGACTATAGCCCTTATGCGGAGATTTGTAAAAAAGTCGAGACCCGTCCAAATCCCTCTTTCTTTAAGATTCTTTGACACTTGCGGCCGTGCTGTGTCATGTATATCCGCGTTCCAATGACAGGAGGAGAGTTGACGATGGTACGGAAAGCACTGGTCATGGTGTTGCTACTGGTCACAGCGATCGCCTCGGTGATGCTCTCGCAGGCCCGGCGATTCACGCCCGTAACGACGGAAATGCTGGAAAAGCCGAGCCCGAACGACTGGCTGATGTTCAGCCGGACCTATGATGCGCAGCGGCACAGTCCGTTGGACCAGATTAAGAAGAACAATGTCGCGCAGTTGAAACTCGCCTGGTCGAAAGACATGGCGACCGGGACGGCCGAAAGCATCCCCCTGGTTCACGACGGAGTCCTCTACACCATGAGCACCGGACCCGCGGGCGGGCCGGTTGGGTCCTACATCTGGGCTCTCGATGCCACCAACGGCAATCTCCTCTGGGAGTACAAGCGTCCGACTGGCGGCGCGAACAATTCCAAAGCGTTCGCCATGTTTGAGGACATGATCTACTACCCCGCCGGCGACACCATCGTTGCACTCGACGCGCGCACCGGAGCCGTACGCTGGGAAACCGTCGCCGTACAGGGCGGTCGCCTTAGCGCCGGCTTGATGATGGCTGGGGACAAGATCATTTCCGGCCGCACCTGTGGAGGCAATCCGCGTCAGGCCAGCTGTTACATTGCGGCTCACGATGCGCGGACCGGCAAGGAGCTGTGGCGATTCCACACCGCCGCTGGAGCCGATGATCCGATCGGAGACAAGTCGTGGGGAGGAGCGCCCGTCGAGGGACGTTCCGCATCCACGTGGGGACTCACGGGAAGCTATGACCCCGTCAAAAAAATCATTGTCTGGGGCGTTGCCAACCCGACCCCGAACACGCGAGCGGCCCGCCACGGAGGCAACTCCAACGCTATCGGCATGTCCGCGCCGGCAGATCTTTACAGCAACTCGACGATTGGTCTCAATCCGGAGAACGGCAAGCTGCTCTGGTATTACCAGCATCTTCCGGGCGACGATTGGGATCAGGACTACACGAACGAAAGAATCCTCCTCCGCACGTCATTCAACCCCGACCCGAAGGCTGTGAAATGGATCAATCCGTCAATTCAGAGAGGTTCGCAACGAGACATGTCGGTTTCGGTCGGCGAAGGCGGGGGACTGTTCGCGCTCGACCGCAACGATGGGAAATTTCTCTGGGCGATTCCATTTCCCTACGACACGCCGCGATTCCTGATTTCGCGAATCGACCCGGACGGCAAGACCTGGATCAACGAAGACCTGATCGTGGATATTCCGGGCGAGCGTCATGTGATTTGCTCGTACAACACGAAGAGCTATTGGCCGATGTCGTACCACCCCGGCAAGAACTCTCTCTACATACCTTACGTCGACAACTGTCTGGACATGAGATCGGCCAACCCCGCCGGCGGGCCAATTCCTCCTCCGCCATATGAAGTCGAACGAACAACGTGTCAGGGTCCCCCACTGCCCGCTGCCACTGAAACCGCTGCGCCCGCTCCCGCTGGTCGTGGTGCCGCTCCCGGCGGTGGTGGTGATGGTCGTGGTGCCGCAGGCGCACCCGGTGGACGCGGTGGCGGTGGCGGTGGTGGCGCCGCTGCCGCGGGTGGACGCGGCGGTGGTGGCGGCGGCGGTAATCCCGAAGTCCGAACCGCAATTCGTCGCGAAGGTGGGGACCCGCAAAAATTTGCGGGAGTCGCGAAGGTGAACGTCAGCACAGGCGAGCTCACGCGCTTGTTTGAAGGATGCTCTCCTGGAAACGGCGCGACCCTGACGACGGGTGGCGACCTTGTTTTCTGGGGTGATCTTGCCCGAAACTTCCGCGCGCTGGATGCCGACAACGGAAAGGTTCTCTGGCAGACGGTGCTGCCGGGCAGCATTCAGAACAGCACGATTACGTATGCTGTCAACGGCAAGCAGTACATTGCCGTGCTCACCGGACGCGGAGCCGTGACCAGCGGCCTGATCACTCAGGCGAATATTCAGCCGCCTCCGCCGAACACCAACGGCATTTACGTTTTCGCGCTGCCGTAGTCTTAAAAGTTCGATCACGGAGTTCCGGTACGAGACGTCACATCGTTTCGTACCAGGAACTCCGACCTCTTCCCAGCAGTCTCAGCCGTCCTGCTTCCACCAATTGCCTCAGATGAAGTTTCAACGTATTGCGATTCGCCTTTGTAAGTTTGAGCGCAGATGCCAGTGTGAGGCGTCCGTGCGATTTCGCAAACCCAAGCAGCTTTTCATCGAGCGGCGATAACGCCGCCATGATTTTTTCACGCTGAATTTTATCTGCCAGCCTGTTTTTCTGATCGATCAGACACAGGAGAAAAAAGCGAAGCCAGTCCGGAAGGCGCGACTCGTCTCTGTCGAGTGTTCCCTGTGCGCTTCTCAATGCACGGTAGTACTGCTCACGATTATCTTCGATCACGCGCTCGAGCGAGCTGTAGGGCATGTAGCCATAACCCGTCCGAAGAAGAATCAGATTGGTGAGGACGCGCGCCAGTCTTCCATTGCCATCCTGAAACGGATGAATGGCCAGGAAGCGCACGATGAATACCGCGTTGACCAGCAACGGATGATGATCCCTTCCCTCGAGCTCTCGCTTGGTCCAGGCGACCAGTTCATGCATCAGCCGCGGTGTGTCGAAGGGCGTTGCTGTCTCGAAAATCACGCCGACACTTCGGCCATGTTCATCGAAGGCTTCGACGTTGTTCGAGAGCTTCTTGTATTCGCCGCGATGACGTTCGTCGCGTGGCGAAAATCTCAGAAGGACTCCGTGAAGCTGCTTGATGTGATTTTCCGTCAAAGGAATGTCCGGCCACGAATTGAAAACCATCTTGGTCGCTTCCGCGTAGCCTGCGACTTCCTGCTCATCACGGGTTTTGAAAGAGCCGAGATCGAGATTCGACAGAAGGGCGTCGACCTGCGCATCGGTGAGTTTCGCTCCTTCAATTCTTGTCGATGCGCCGACGGATTCTACGGTCGCCACGCGGCGTAATGTCGCAAGCCGGTCCGGCGCCAGATTACCGAGAGCTTTCCATGCTCCTTTGAATTCGTCGATCTCCCCGATCAGCCGGAGCAGATCTGGCGTGAACGACGTGTGCCTGAAGGGATCGAGCGCCGTGCGTACCATACCCGCAAATATACCCTTAAATACCCGAAAAATTATCGGGTATCTGCGGGTATTTTTTCGGGTATAGCCGGGCTTTCACAACCGAAGGCTGCTGCACGAATCCGAACCTCGCTTAAACAATCTTATACTCGGCACGAGACAGGAATGGTCCTTCCAGCGATCAATGCGGTTGTTCAAGAGATAGTTGTTCGACGAATCCTCAATGCGTCGCGGCGTAGATCATGAAGTTAAGGCCGAGCCGGTAAGCCTGCCCGGAATACTTCGCTGGATAACAGGGGAGATCCATGTATTCCCAGGCGTCGCCCAAATCGGAGTTGTACGTTGCGACGATCATGAGGCGGCCGCGGTCATTGCGAAGGCCATAGATGCGCGGATCTTTGTCATCGTAACGTTCGTACGTTGGACCGCCGAAGCACCCCGCATCCTGACCTGGAATCTGGATCACTTCGTCAATGTCGAAGAAGGTGTGGAAGACTATGTCGGTTGGGCTGAGCGCTTCGAAATCATATTCCGGAAAAACCCGCTTCATCTGG
>DASTBJ010000667.1:0-3250 GCA_035712125.1 Terriglobia bacterium | reverse complement strand
CATGCTGGCGGCGCTTGCCATCTCCGCGTGCTGCTTCGCGAATTTCAATTCCTTTGTGGCACGCTCCCGGTCCGTAATGTCGATGAGAGTGAGGACGAGGCCCTCGCAAGAGCGCGCAGTCGTCCGATACGGAGCCATGCGGCGCAAGAACCACCGCTCATTCGTCCCGGCGACGATACGTTCAATCCTGTCCTGCTCGCGAAGGACCAGGCGTGCATCAGCCAGCAGGTCTGGATCTCGTACCAACCCTTGCAGCGACTCCAGGCGCTGCTCCTTGTCCGTATTGGCGAGCGGCAACAGCGCCGCGGCAGCCGGCGTCATGAACCTGATTGCCAATGTGGAGTCCGCGAGCAGCAGTGCAATGTCCGCACTCGCAAGCAGGTTCGGAGCGAGTAGTCGTTGCGGAGATGCTCCGTCCGATACAACCGAAGACAGCACTTGTGCACTCGCTAGGGAGAGCTCGCTCATCGCGGCCAGAACCTCCCAGTGACTCTTTTGCTATCAACCCGACAGCGCGGCTAAGCCGGCATTAAGATCCGACGACGTCCCTATCTGGGGTTTCACCCAGTGGCCGAAACCTGCATCAATGGTTTCCCAACCTGTTGACCCGATCTTTCGGCCAGCCTTAACCCGAAGCAAATGCAAAAGTTCCGACGCGACCACCACATGGCCAACGTGGCCTGATGACGGCCGCGCGCAGAGGTGCCATAGCAGGGCGGTGCAATATCGTTGTTGGCTTCGCAGTCTGAAGACGATCGTTAACTCGCCAATTTACAGATCCCCGAGGACCCTTCTTCAGCTTTCCGCTCATCCGGGTTGCGAAGCCCCGCAGGTCGGTGAGAGCGCAACAATCCAGCGAAGTTACACGCAAGCCATCGATTGTGCCACAAGGAAACAGTGAACATTGAAAGCAACGCGTTCTCGGCCTGCTGGCCGCGGTCCAGCAGGTCGGCCAGATGCTGGAAGGTGCGTTCGACCCCGCGAGACCAGAGCGTGCAGCCAAGGATCTCGTCTCGGCAGAAGCTTAGGTGGTGTCGGAGGAAGTTCCGCTTGCCAAATGAAAAGTGGTGCTTGCCGACGATGTTCGCGTCATAGGAAAGCGCTCCCCTAAGCATCTGGCGAATGATGGTCTTCGACTTGCGGCGCCTGCGGTCGAAGCGGGCCTGTTCGGGCAGGCTGAAGCAGTAGTCGGCCACGGCATCATCGGCCCACGGAAAGTGGGCGGTCGCCCCCACCGACTGTGCGGCATTTCGGGTCTTCATCATGAACGCGGCCGGCCCCATGTAGATCATCTTGAGACAGTGCTGGAGCTCTTCGCGCGCGAAATCGTGGGTCCGGCTTTCCCTCAACCAGTATTTATGAGTGTTGACCGCCTCGGGATAGAATTTTCGAGTTTCGCTGTACCTGAGCCACACGCCGTTAAGCAGCAGCAGCTCCAGGGGGCTGGCGAGAATTCTCTCCCCACGGAGCTGCATCGGGAGAAGCGGTCTTAGCCGATCCACGAGCGGGAAGCGTCCCAGGCCAAGCCAGGTCTTCAGAAGATCCAGCCGGCGAGGGGGGCGCCAGAAATAGTAATCATTTCCGGATCCGTCCAGGATGACGTTCCTGCTGCTTGCGAACCGGCGCACCAGGGATACACACGCAGCCAGTGCCGGATCGGCGCACGGTTGCGGCACGGATTCGCCATAGGTGATGAGGTCGGTCCTGATCCGAGGATCACGTGCGTCGAACAAATGGGTCTCATGGCGAAGTCCCAAACGTCGACATGTATCCCGCGCGACGATCACCTCCGTGTCATCCGCGGACTCGCCGTATGTGGCACAGAGGATATCATCTCGACCAGCCTCCTTCGCAGCGACCGCCAGAGAGGTCGAGTCAAGCCCTGAGCTCAGCATCAGCAGAACATCGCGGCTCTCGGCGCAAGCCGCTTTCGTCGCTTGCCCCAACCGCAGCAGCAACGAGCCGGTATCAGGAACACCATCGAGTGATGATTTGTGGTTCTCGAAGGGAAAGTCCCTGACGAACGAAATTGCACCGGCCTTGACCTTTGCCCGCAGGTCAACACTGATCGCGAAGATATCGCGATAAACGGTCAACGGCGGAGGAACGAATCCATCATGCAAGAGGTGGCTGATCGCAGCATGGTTTACGCCAATCGCAGCGCCCGCGCGATGACGCGCGATCAGCACGTCTTCAATGTCCTTCGAGGCCACAAGTTGGCCATCAATCATGGAGAGATAGAGCACGTGAGCACACGTGCGGCTGCCAACGATCATTTGCGGCTGTTCATTAGACACGGACAGAGCCTTCTCGAAATAGAAAAGCACGCGTCCCGCTTCGGCAACAAAGATCCTCCGGGCCGCACGTCCGTTGGATTTCGCCTTGCGCAATAACGCCGGGGTGAACTCTTTGAGACCCGTTTCAGTAACTGTGGCACTCGATGAATGTGAAGACAAGCACGATAGTTGTGCAGTATTGCACAGCGTGATCACTGGGCTCCAATTACTGGTGTAGTTCACAAGAGCTTGCGTAAAGGTTGGCCCTGCGGCGAAACGTTCCTCGCGGCAAAGATATGTCTGGTCCTTCCGAAGGTTTCACAGAACTCAGTGCGATTCACGAGCCGAAAGCAAGCGCGCTCGGATCGATCTCTATCCAAAGCAATACCCTTCCTTTCCGCGTCATCGACACTGAGTCCGATACCAGGATCGATGCTCTTGGAGGCAGGAGCCTTTCTGCAGAGCACATCAACAAATGCATGCTGCTTCTGCTGGTGATATGTGTCGTCCTTGCCAGCATCGTCCTTGGTGCCGTCGGATACTTGAGCGATGAGCAGCGTCTGAGTGGCGACGACCCACCGCGCACGCAGCTCGGCATCGAACAGTAATCAATGTTTCATGGAAGAAAGTCGTGCTGACCCGGCCGGGTCGGTATCGATTTGGAGCGCGGTTTTAGCTCGGGCTGTAGTCGTAGAAATGGCGCCGCCCAGGGGAATTGTTGCGCCTGAAGCGTTCGACTCGCCGCCTTATCCGGGCGAAGGTGAACGCAACCAGATCGTTCCAAAGCGAGAAGAGAAGAATCTCGGGCGTGCGGCACAGCGCCCGAAGCATGGCTACTGCCTCACGTCGATCTCCTCTTCGGACCGCGAGCTTGAAGCGTTTCCACTCATACCGGGCCAACACCCCACGGGCGGACCGGGCTGGCACAGCGCATTCGGCAAGCGCTCTGCGAACAGCCAGCATGCCTGAACGGG
>DASTBJ010000666.1:0-4997 GCA_035712125.1 Terriglobia bacterium | reverse complement strand
TTGTTGCAGAAAGCAGTCGCGAGTTCACCACTGATGAAGTCCGTCGACATCTAACTGTCACACTTCCAGATTTCATGATTCCGGCGCGTTTCGTATTTCTAAGCCGTAAACTTCCTCGAAACATGAATGGCAAGATCGACCGGCAGACTCTGAAATCGCATCCGCTACCGGGCGGTGCGATAGGGGTACACAGTGTGAGCCTGCAACAGGCTCTTGTCGAGATCGTGGCAGAAACTCTGCGCTTGGGTAGTGTCTCGCCCGATCACACTTTCCTCCAACTGGGCGGTGATTCCTTGCTATCGATCCAAGTGCTGATGCATTTTCGCCAACGTTTTGGCGCGGAAATCCCCATTCAATTACTTCTCAGTTCTAAAACATTGGCGGACATTGCGACCGAACTCGGAGAACTGCCATACGTGCAGTAATGCCGGGGGCCTATGTCGGTGACTTTCCGTTATTGAAGCAGTCCCCAAGAACCTTCCGTGGGTAAGTCAAGCTTTAGACTTTCAACGTACGGGCGGCCGCGGTTATTTTCTTCACTCTGAAGGCCGGTAATGATCAATGCTTTCTTAATAGGTGGTGACGTTGAACGTGTTGAACGTCACCTGTCCTTGACACCTGCTTATGAACAAGAGTACTGTTCCACGAAATTATTCGGCCGCATTAGTTCAACTTGCAAGGAGTATGCAGATGATCGAGAAACTTTCGGACATTCTCTCCCGAAGAAGCTTCTTTAGTTCAGTTATCGACCGAATAACTGTTGCGACAGCTGCCGTGGTAGGCATTGCGGGAGTAGGCGCAAGGCCGGCTTTAGCAGGTACGTGCGTGCAAGGATGTGGTGGCGTGGTTTGTAGTACTGCATGGCAAAATTGCGTATGCGCGCCCACATGCTGCGATTGCTTTGGGAGTAACCCTGACCAACAATGCATACAAGAGGCCATCCAGTGGTGTGAGTATTGCGAAAAGAACCCGGGACCTTGGTGTTCATAGGTCGGCGGGAGCGAGAGGTGCAAGACATCGATGACCGCGATGGCGGCGTGTCCAAAGGCTAAGATCTTATGTGCGCTTCTTTGTAGCGTAATAGCGGCCAGCATTCAGTTTGGGCAATCCACCCAAACCGGAGATCTTCGCGGCGTTGTCGTTAATGGTCTTTCTGGAGAGCCTATCGATAATGTCCATGTACGTGATCTTGAAAATCCGTCCTTAAATGCAACAACGGATGCAGACGGACGCTTCGTCTTGCGAGGTGTCAATCTAGGGTTGCATATACTGACTACGGAAAAGCCCGGCTATCTACGCGCGCGTCTTCCACGAAAGGCACTCCCGGGAAGCGTCGGAATCCCTTTCGTCCTGATGGAGCCCCAAGCTGAACAACTTAGGTTGCAGCTGTACCCATCCCCTTCTATCCGTGGTCGAATTGTCAGCCCAAAAGGGGAGCCTGTGGCGGGAGCGACAATCCTCCCCTATCGCCTTTCATATGATGATTTCGGAGTTCGGCAACCGCGTTACTACACGAGCGCCACAACCAACAGCCGAGGAGAGTTTCAAATCACGGACCTAGAAGTTGGTGAGTATTACTTTCGAATCGAACCCCGCATCTTGAAACTACAAGAAATCTCTCCATATCTATACTATTCCGCTTTTTACCCAGGAACACGCGATGCTGCGTCGGCCGAGGCCGTTAGCGTTGCCAGCGGCACAACGACTGTTCTTCGGGATGTTGTGCTGCTTGGATCCGCAGGCGGTGCGTTACGATTGAGAGTGACGGATCCCACAGGAAAGCCCGCACCAGCAGCGCTGATTAGTGTACGTTTGAAGGGAGAGCGAAATGCCATGCGTGCTGAAGGGTTTCTCCCGTCCGACGCGGCAGTACAAACCCCTGAGCAGGGCGTGAAAATAGGATCGTTGCCTCAAGGGGAATACGAGATTACGGCACAAATGGCCTCATCTCGAGGTAAGGCGATGTTAAATGTGGGCCCCGGTGGAGAATACGATGTCGTTGTTGCTTTAGATCGGCCTTCGGCACGAATTAGCGGCAGAGTGATTGACGAAAGTGATGCGAATGCCAAACCCATTAGGGGCATCGATATTCGATTTGTTCGCACAGTCGACCCGTTTCCTACGCCAGCTGCCGGCGTGGTCGAAACCGATGGTACATTTCAGGTGCCCTTCATTCTGCCTGGTACATATAAAATTCTGCTGCCGTCGCTGCCCGGCATGTACCTCAAGACGATTCGTCTGGGATCCGCTACCGTTAACGGGACCTTACATCTCCAAGACGGAGAAAGAGCTGAACTTACTATAACGTTTTCAAAGCCGCCGGCCGTAGTCGAGGGGCAAGTGTTTGACGCGAGTGGCGAGTCCGTTCAAGGTGGTGTTGTGGCCCTGCTGCCCGACGACCGAACGCAAGTCCCATGGTACAGAGTCGCAAGAACTGACAATAGCGGACGGTTTCGGATAGAGTGCGGCCCGGGAAGTTACCAAGTTTTCTCCTGGTCCGAAATTGAGGGTGAAGCATTCAAAAATGCGGACTTTATGGCACGGTTTGCTGATAGAGGCGTGTCAATACAACTGAGAACCAGCGAAAGGGTCGAGAAGCGCCTAACGGTACTTGAATAGTTTGCTGGAGTCTAATGGAGACGAACGCCAGTCGCTCAAATAGGTCTCTTGCCTCGATTGGATATTTCTTGCCCCCCCCAAGCAGGTGGCTGGTCGCCGTGTACTGGGTGGTATTCATTTTGGCGGGGGCTGCATTAGCACAGGCCCCTAGAGGTCAAACCGGATTAATTGAAGGCCGCGTGGCCAATGCCGTCACCGGTTTAGGAATCCGTGACGTAATGGTTCGACTTCAAAGCGAGTCCGAAGACTATTCAATTACGGCCGTATCTGGTGAGAATGGTTCATTTACCTTTCTCGAAGTGCCTGCCGGGAACTACCGCATTTCCGGATCGAGAGAGGGATTCTATTCGCCACGGACTCCGCCCGCACATGTTTCGGTGGCGAACCAGCAAGCACTAAAAGACGTCGGTATAAGGTTGATTTCTCTTGCCCGCGTCAGTGGCCGAGTCTTCGGGGAAGACCGCAAGCCACGATCCGATGCATTAGTTTCAGTCTTGCGAGTCCAATATTCGGATGGTACCCCATGGCTGACGCCTGTCCGCAGTGACATGAATCAGACCTCTATTCGCGACTTCGAGGTAAGCACGAATGAAGATGGAAGCTTTACTGTAGAAGGGCTCGAAGACGGCGAATACTATTTAGTCGTTAAGACACCGCGCGTTCCCCTTGTCTTTTATCCAGGAGTTTCGTCTTCGACGCTTGCCGTACCCATTGTCGTGCAACCAGGAAAGGATGTATTCGGGATTCGCTTCGACCTCCCGGTTCCGGACCTACACGTGGTCAACTTTGACGTAGTAATGTCAGATAATTCAGGAACGTTAGGGAAACCTTTGCTGTGCTCTGTAATTCAAGTTTCAGATCAATTCTACGCCGTGGTAGCAGACAAAGAGTCGCTTACTAGTCACAACGATGGCCGCTGGAGTATCTCACCTGGTTTATCGACAGGATCTTATCGTGTCTTGTGCACGCCTCGTCCGCTTCTATATGGTACGACAATAGGACTCCTGCACGTTGACGTCACAAACTCAGATGTTGAAGCAGGTCAAATGATCGTTTCGGGGAATGTTGCTGTTAGAGGACGGATCGATGTATCTAACTCGGATATTGGAGCGGTCAATTACAAAGAGCTCAGACTATTTCTCATACCGGATTCTGGGTGGCCCATAACGTTAACACCTGGTTTAGCTGCAGGGCGGCCTGTTGCCAACGACGGCACATTCACATTTCGAATGGGCGAAGTCGAGAATGTACCGCCTGGAAAGTACCAGGTGCGTCTCACCGGATTGCCGCCCAACGCCTATATTGAGGAGATCAGATATGATCACAAAACAATAGCCGACGGGAGGCTCCAAATCGATCGTGCAGGCGACTTGGTACTGCGAATATCTGGCCCAGGAGCTGTTATTAAGGGTATTGTCCGGGATGCTCGAGGTCTGCCGCAGGGAAACGTTCCTGTCCTTCTTCTTCCGTCAATGGACCAAAGAGGCAACCACTCTCTCTTCAAAGAGGTACTTACCGACACTGACGGAGGTTTCGTAATACGAGGCATACGCCGTGGCGAGTATGGGTTAATCAGTTGGACTAAAGCAAAAGCTGGGGCGCACCTTAATTCTCGGTTTATGGAACAATTTGAGTCGCGGGTTATCAAGGTCTCGGTACCCGGCAGTTCTGAATTCATAGTGAATCCAACTTTAGTTGAAAACTAACTTGCTTTCGGTAGGCGACTAGTGCAGTCCGTAATCCAACTGAGTTTAGGAATAGTCTTCCTGGGTGCCTTCGTCAGTAAAATTCGCAATCTGCCCGGCTTTCTTGAAGGGATTCAGCGGTATGAATTGTTACCGCTTCGGGTTGTGCCACTCTTTGGGTGGACCGTCGTGATTGGTGAGGGAGGCCTGACAGTCGCCCACCTCACGGGAATCTACCTCAAGGCAGTTGCGTCGTTGGGAGTTGCTCTCCTGTTCATGTTTCTGGTAGCAGTGTCGGTCACTCTTGTTAGGGGTACTGCTGTTCCATGTCATTGCTTTGGAGAGACTGTCCAAACTGTGTCCTGGCGATCGGTTGGGCGTCTAATTTTTATGATCTTTGGCGAATTGGTTATCGTGTTCGGACCTAATTCTCCCCGTGCGCCCTTCGATCCTAGTTCTATCCAGTCGATGATGATTATTACAATTTTAGCCGCACTAATGATTCACGCCTCGATGTGGATCCTTCGAGTTGACCAGATTATTCCTTTGATCTGGAATGTGCCCAGACAACTGTATGCGCGGCATCTTTTTCGCAAAAGGGCGAAACGATGATTTTTTCAATAGGCTATGTTGCACTTAGTTTGGCTGTTCTGTTCGTGTTTGCTCTTTCCCTCGGAGTATTGGCCGAAGTTC
>DASTBJ010000665.1:0-6238 GCA_035712125.1 Terriglobia bacterium | reverse complement strand
GGATTTGAAATGCGGGATTCGTCCAATTTCAAAATTCCCCCGATGAGTTGCCTCACTTGAAAATACCCAGACCCCCTTATTCACAAGGAGCCTCGTTACAAGACATCAGACCCTCCGCTGACCCTGATTTTTGTGCAATAGTATAGCCGCTCGGAGGATGTCATGAGGGACAGGATGCTGCCGGTCCTTGGTGTGATGGCGCTTGTGGGAATCGCGCCTTCTTTATCTGCGCACCATTCCACGGTGGCCTACGCTCAGCACACGCTTACGCTCAAGGATGCGACGATCAAGAATGTCGTATGGGCGCATCCACACATCATCCTGACATTCTCAGTGAAAGAAGCAAACGGCGCGGCGTCAACGTGGAGCACCGAGTCCGGAAGTCCCGGTTCCGTGGCCCGGCTCGGCTGGAACCGCAATTCGGTAAAGCCGGGAGACAAAGTAACGATAGAACTCCTTCCCGCAAAGAACGGTGCGCATGTAGGTCGTCTAAAGAAGGTGATCTTCCCTGACGGACGCGAACTGTTGGACACTCAGACAAACCCGGAGACCCTGAAGCAATAGCGACGTGATGGCCCGCACAAAGGAGAACGCATGAGAAGACAAATCAGACGGATGTTTCCGATAGTGGTGCTGGCCATCGTCCAATTGGTTGCGGGCGGTGAACCTGCCGCAGCGCAGCGAGGCGCCGGCGGTCCGGCCCCGTCGCCATTCGACGCGTTCTACACTCTGGGCCCCGACTCGCTTCCGCGCGAGGGCGTTCCCAAGGGCGAAGTGCGGGGACCGTTGAAGCTGCCAAGCAAGGTCTATCCAGGGGTCGAGCACAACTATTGGATTTACGTTCCTGCGCAGTACGACGCGTCACGGGAAGTAAGCCTGATGGTCTTCAACGACGGCGCGACGTACCTGAGAGCGGACGGTTCTTACCGAGCGCACCATGTTCTGGACAATCTGATCTACCGCGGCGACATTCCAATCATGCTCGGTGTGTTCATCGACCCAGGAGTAAATGTGGCGGACGGCAGGTCGATCCGTCAGGAGGAATACGACACCCTGAGCGACCAGTATTCCAAGGTCATCGTGGAGGAGTTGCTGCCGGCGTTGTACAAGGACTACAAGATCACGCGCGATCCGGATCGTCACGGAATTGCGGGATGGAGTTCCGGAGCGATCGCAGCGTTTACGGTTGCGTGGGAACGTCCGGATCAATTTCGCAAGGTGCTGACAGGTATCGGAACCTTTGTCGATCTCCGCGGCGGCCATGTGTATCCCGAGAAGGTTCTTGCCAGCGAGAAGAAGCCGATTCGAATTTTCATGGTGGACGGACGGAATGATAATCGCGGAACCAACGCCAGGGGCGGCGCATACGACGCCAATCGCGATTGGTTCCTGCAGAATGTCCGGCTGATGGAAGCCCTGACGAAGAAGGGATACGACGTTAACTACTCCTGGGGAATGGGTGTCCATAGCCACAACATGGGCGGCGCAATGCTGCCGGAAATGATGCGGTGGCTCTGGCGCGACCAGCCGGTATCGCTCGATCCCGGTGATACTGTCGAACGCTCGTTCCGCTCCGGGAAATAGCGTACTTAAGCGCTACGATGTGCGCCCCCAGGCCTGCGCCTCAATTTTCCAAACGCCATCGCGTTTCGCAAATGTGTAGGCGAGCGTACCGGTCCGAATCACGGACTGCTCCTTAATCGTTACACTGAGGGTCCCTGCAATAACGGCATACGCGGAGGAGCCCTCGACATTCCAGAAGCCCATCTCATAGGACAGGCGCTCGGACGTCACGCCAAGATCCTCACGCCATTTCTCCACGTCAGCAAGCCAATTGGCAGGAGCATTTGGGTTCAACCAGCGATAGGGCGCAATACCGTCGATGATGATCGCGGTATCCCCGAAGACGCTAAGGAAAAGATCGTTGTCCTGGGCATTGAATCCCTTGATGTGGTCGTCGATTAGAGTCTGAATCTCTGCCGGTGGTTTGCTCACGTACGGAACCCCTCCAGGAGCAGTAAAGGATACCATCCCGCTTTAGATACTCTTATAGTAAGACGCAAATTCACCTGCTAACCTGAGTCCGCATTTCCCGCTGCCTCAGAGGAGGTTAATTCATGATCATCCGCGCGGACTCGGAGTTGGGCGCCCTTCTGACCTTGTTCGTATTTGCTTCCGCGTTCATCGGCATATTCGCTTCGGCGGTCTTACTGGTTTTCAGAAAGTTTCGGATGACACGAAAGGTCCTCGTTGGAACGCTGGGAAGCGTGAGCCTTTACGTTATTGTCGTCCTGCTCGTTTCACTCCTCAGCCCACAAACAATCGTCAACATCGGTGACAGCTATTGCATGGATATCTGGTGCATTGCAGTAGAGCAAGTCACCCCGTCAAGGCGCGAACAGGACACACTGTACAAAGTCGACGTACGGATCTTCAGTGATGCAAATACTGTCAAGACCAGTGCGAAAGGAGCGGCAGTCTATCTCCTCGATGACCGCGGCCGTCGTTTCAATTTAGTGAACGATCCGTCCGTGATTCCGTTTGATGTGCCGCTCGATCCACGGCAGTCAATACACACAACATTAACTTTTGCCGTGGCGTCGGATGCGGAACATTTGTTTCTCCCGACGAGCTACCACCACGCCGGCGACGAAGGCTCTGTTCCTTTCTGGGTAAAGCTCTACTTCGGAAGCGAAGCGAACTACCTGCACAAGCGGACTCTGCTGCGCGTGTTGTAGCAGATATAATCGCGCTGGAGGTGATCATGTACGTTCATACTCGACGCACATTCGTACGCAGTCTCGTACTGGGCGCTGCGGCGTTCTCTACTCCAGGACTCTTTGCACAGACACTCACGCAGACGGCCCGCACCGGAGAAGGACCGTTTTATCCGGACAAGATGCCGCTCGACACGGACAACGATCTTCTTATCATTAATGACTCGATCACTCCAGCCGTCGGAGAAATCACGCATCTGACGGGACGTGTGTTGAGCAAATCCGGCGAACCCATCCGAAACGCGTTCATCGAGATCTGGCAGGTTGACAGCAAAGCATCCTATGTCCACACAGACGGAGCAAATACGGGCGGTCGAGACGGAAACTTCCAGGGTTATGGCCGCTTTCTGTCCGACACCAGAGGCCAGTACTATTTCCGCACGGTAAAGCCTGTTTCCTACACCCTTCAGAACCAGTTTCGTACCGCCCACATTCACTTCGCGATCAGCAAAAACGGGCGCCGCATCTTCACCACGCAGATGCACATTAAAGGTCATCCGGACAACGCTCGGGATTTCGTCCTGAACGGCATGCGCGATGCCGCTGCGCGGGAAACCTTGCTCATCGACTTCAAAAAGGTGGAAGGTTCGAGGATTGGCGAACTGAGCGCGAACTTCGACATTGTCATGGGCTACACGGCCGCCGAACTGGACAATGGATCCTTACAGGGCGGCATCGGAAAACCCGAAGGGCTTCGCCCGCGCTGACGGCAAGGAATAGTCGCTGCCACAGGAGGAACTTCTCATGAAACGAACTCAAGGTATGACGCGACGGAAGCTTCTGGGCAGCGGTGTCGCTGCAGTTGCCGCCGGAGCGACGTTGCTGGCAGGACCACAACAAGCGCCTTCAGTGGTCACGCGCCGACGCTTCCGCGCCTGGATCTCACGAGGCAACGGGGCGGGCAGGACATCGCTTCAGGAAGTCACACTGCGTCCGATTACCGGCCGCCAGGTCCTGGTGCGAACGGAGGCGACCAATCTTTGCTATTCGAACGCTCCGGCTGTGCTGGGTCAACCGCAACCGCAGGCTACGGGTGCGCCGCCAGCGCAGTCTACGCTCGCACCGCCAACCGGGATGCGCCGGATGAATGATCTGGCCGTGATTCAGGGTCACGGCGGCATCGGCGTGGTTGAAGCCGTCGGCCCCGAAGTTCGCCGTGTTCAGGTCGGTGATCGCGTCTGCGTTTCCGGAACACCGCAGTGTGGCTCGTGCTATCGATGCATCCGGGGACGTTCGGATATGTGCCAGTTCCTCAGCGCTATCGGTGCGGACGACCTTATCGCGATTGGCGACTTGAGCGATGGCTCGCCGGTTTATGAGAACTCCCATATCGGCGGCCTCGCCGAATTGATGGTGACACCGGAAGAGTGGATCGTCCCCTTATTCACCCGCGCCGACACTGTAGAGCTCGGCATGGTGTGCAGTTGCGTCAGCGTGGCGGGCCTCGGGGCCGCGACTTCGCCCGGTCTCGCGCCGGTGGAACCGGCGTCCGGAGTGGCAGTTGTGGGCTGCGGTCCGCTGGGCCTCAGCGCCATTCAGGGAGCGCGGATCGCCGGGGCATCCACGATCATCGCTATCGATCCCATTCGTGTGCGGCGGGAACTCGCCCTTCGCGTTGGCGCCACACATGCGCTGGACCCGAATGTCGAGCGCGACGCGCTCATTCAAAAAGTCCGGGAACTCACTGTGTGGCCGACCGACCGGCTCTGGGCTGGAGGCAGGAATCCCGCAGGACGCCGGCCGGGCGCCGGCGCGGATTTTGTGATCGAGGCGGCGGGCGCCGACCAGTTTCCACCAAAGCTGGAAGCGGGGCCGGATCCGACCGGAATTCTGCCGATGCAGCAGGCGTATCAGATGTGCGCACTCGGCGGTCACGTCATCACCACAAGTCTGGTCCGCGGCAACATTACGCTTCCCGGGACGTTGTTTTCGATCGGCGGCGTCACGCATCATGGCGGCCAGGCCGGTGGCGCCAGTCCGCTGCGCGACATTCCGCGCTTCGTCCGCTACCTGGAAAGCGGTCAGTTCAATTCTCGAGCGCTCGCAACACTTGTTGTTCCTCTCCGCGACATGCTGGATGCGTACGCGCAGGTCGCGTATCGGACAACCGTGACGGCGATCATGACGATTTGAACATCTAATTTTTCGGAACCAGTCTCAGGATCTTTCCGTTGTTGCCATCCGTCATAACGTAGAGCGCGCCGTCGGGCCCTTCATTGACGGCGCGGATCCGCGTGTTGAGATCCGTGAGCAGGCGCTCCTCGGCGATAACCCGTTCACCGTCGAGAACCAGACGTGCAAGTGTGCGCCCGACCATTTCGGCGACGAAGAGATTGCCCTGCCAGGCGGGAAAGAGTCTTCCGGTGTAGAAAGCGATTCCGGCGGGAGCGATGTCGGGTGTCCAGAAATAGACGGGCTGCTCCATCCCCTCCTGAACCGTCTTGTCGTTGTTTATGGGCTTGCCGGTATATTCGCGGCCGTAGCCGATCACCGGGAAGCCATAGTTTTTTCCCTTCTCGACAACGTTGATCTCATCGCCGCCGCGGACGCCGTGCTCGCTCATCCATAGCTTTCCGGTACGGGGATGAATCGCCACACCCTGCATGTCTCGGAAGCCGAGAGCGAAGATCTCAGGACGTGCGCCGGCACGACCAACAAAAGGATTGTCCCTGGGAATGGTTCCATCCGAATTGATTCGGAGTACCTTTCCCATGTTGCTGTCGAGCGCCTGCGGTTGGGGCCAGTCTGCGGAGTTGATGCCATATCCCGCCGGGATTGTGGACGTTACCAGCAACGTGCCATCCGGCGCCTGGATCACCCGCCCCAGAGTACCTTCGGCGTTGAGGAGAATGCTCACGTCCTCAATGCGCCTGTCGTCGGCCGAAAGCTTCGCTCGCGAAACAACGAGAACTCCTGGAGTGCGCGGCAACGCCGCTTGATCCATTCCATCAGGGAGGACGGTATAGGCCAGGTAGAGCGTGCGGTTGGTGCTAAACGATCGGTCGGGCCGCGCTTCGAACAAGCCCTGTCCTCGCGCCCAGAGATTTGCGGGCAATCCTTCAAGCTGCGTGATCTTGCCGTCCTTACCGACAAGCTTCAGCCTGCCTGCGCGCTCGGCCACGATCATTCGGCCGTCGGGGAGGAAGTTAAAGGAGAAGCCGCCCGCCAGTCCTTCGGCGACGGTCTCGACAGAATATCCAACAACTCGGGCGGGCCGTGGCGCACGCGTCTGCCCAAGCCACGCGGGAATCGGCGCGTATCCATCCGGCGCCGCACTCTCGCCGGCAGGGATTCCCCCTGCCTGTGCCGGAGGCCGTGGCGCCGCCCGCAAACCCTGCGCATCGGCCGACGAACCAGAAACAAAGAAACATGTCACTAACGCGAGTGATGATGATAGACGATGCATTCCGGCCATATACCACATGGAGAAATTGGGGACAGACGAAATTGGGGAAATCTGT
>DASTBJ010000664.1:0-3286 GCA_035712125.1 Terriglobia bacterium | reverse complement strand
CAAGCCGGACGCCGCGCTGTCGCAGTGCGCGGTCGATCGCCTTGCGGATGGCGAGGTTCTTCTCGAACGCGATGAATTTCTCCCCCGAAAGCTCTTTGGCGGTGACGATCTTCTTTCTCGCCAGCGGATTCGTTCGGTGACACACAAACACCATGGGCTCATCGTGCCAGGGAATAACTTTCAACGACCGGTGCGGCGTCGGAAACGAAAGGATGCCGATATCGGCCTCATCGTTAACCACACTGTCGACAACTTCGTTCGGATGCAGAAACGCCATCCGGATCTTTGCCTGGGGATAGCTCGTGTTGAACTGCTGCGTATAGAAGCCCATATCCTGCAGCCCGACCGAGTAAATAACGGCAACGCGCACCACCCCGCCCAACAGCTCGCGCTGCTGCGTGATCTCCGCCTTAACCTTTTCAAACTGCTCGATCAGCTGCTGGCAGGCGTCGAAGAATTTCTTCCCCTCCGGCGTTACCATGAACGGCCGCTTGGTTCGATCGATAAGCGTTGCCCCCAGTTCTACTTCCAATTGCCGTACGGCCTGACTCGCCGCGGACTGCGAAATATGATGAGCCGCCGCACCGAGAGAGAAACTGCCGGACCGGATCACTTCACAATAAAGAGACAAGGTCTGAAAGTTCATAGGCGCCCACCAGCATAGGGATCAGTTTTTCTAATGTAAAGTACGTTTATTTTTCGTGCTGACTTATTCAAATGGCTGGTTTACAGTAGTGGCTCCCTGAAAGTCCCTATAAGACAGGTGGCGTCCATGTATCCCGGTATTCCTGAAAAACAAGGGCTCTACGACCCGATATTTGAACACGACAGTTGCGGTGTCGGCTTCATCGTCGACATGAAAGGGAGGAGATCCCACACAATTGTAAGAAAGGCGCTTCAGGTGCTGATCAACCTTCAGCATCGCGGAGCTGTCGGATGCGAGGTCAACACGGGTGATGGCGCCGGAATCACAATGCAGGTTCCCGACAGGTTCCTGCGGCACGAAGCGGCGAAACTCAACATCACATTGCCGGAAGCCGGCCGCTATGGCGTCGGCATGGTCTTTCTTCCGCGCAACGCGGAATCCCGCCAGCGTTGTGAAGAAATCTTTGCGCAAGCTGTCGAAAGGACGGGACTGAAGCTTCTCGGATGGCGTGATGTCCCAACCAATAACTCCGAAATTGGCAATTCCGCAAAGGCGGTTGAGCCCGTCTTCCGCCAGGTTTTCATCGCACGATCGCAGGGTTTGACCGAGGATGCTTTTGAACGGACGCTCTACCTGGTCAGGCGTCGAGCGGAAAACGCTGTTGCAGCAGCGAAAATCAGAGACGGCAACTACTTCTACCTGTCGAGCCTGTCGTGCAGAACGCTCATCTACAAAGGCATGCTCTCGGCAGAGCAGATGGATACCTATTTCCCGGATCTGCAGAATCCCCTGATGGACACAGCGCTCGCCGTCGTCCACCAGCGCTTCAGCACAAACACGTTTCCGAGCTGGCCGCTCGCCCACCCGTTCCGCTACATCTCGCACAACGGCGAGATCAATACCCTGCGCGGCAACATCAACTGGATGAAAGCGCGTGAGCGTCAGTTCGAGTCTGATTTCTACGGCGACGACGTGAAGGACATCGTTCCAGTCCTGAATGAAGCAGGAAGCGATTCCGCCATTCTCGACAATGCGCTCGAAATGCTGGTGATGTGCGGGCGCAGTCTTGCACACGCGATGATGATGCTCATCCCCGAAGCGTGGGACGGGCATCTGACGATGGCCGATGACAAAAAGGCGTTCTACGAATACCACTCCTGCCTCATGGAACCGTGGGATGGCCCGGCCTCCATCGTCTTTACGGATGGCCAGTCGATCGGAGCCGTACTCGACCGTAACGGTCTCCGTCCATCGCGCTTTTACGTGCTGAAGGACGACACGGTGATCATGGCGTCAGAAGTCGGCGTGCTTGATGTGGATCCCGCGGAGATCGTCACGAAAGGCCGTCTTCAGCCGGGCAAGATGTTCCTGATCGACACGCGTGAAGGGCGCATCATTGACGACACCGAACTCAAGCAGAAGATTGCTAACGAGCACCCTTACCGCGAGTGGCTCAACAGGCACATGATCCGGATATCAGATCTGCCTCCGGCGAAGGATATTCCCGAGCCGGATCATGCGACGGTTCTGCTGCGTCAGCAGTTGTTCGGCTACACGCACGAGGATCTTAAAATCCTCATGGCGCCCATGGCGCGCGCAGGTGAAGAAGCCATCGGTTCAATGGGAACGGATACGCCACTGGCGGTTCTGTCCGACAAGGCGCCCTCGCTGTTCAGCTATTTCAAGCAGTTGTTTGCGCAGGTGACCAATCCGCCCCTCGATGCGATCCGGGAGGAGCTCGTCACTTCCATGTCGACCGCGCTCGGTCCGGAGAGGAACCTCCTTAAGGCTGAGCCGGAAAGTTGCCGGATGATCAAGGTCCTTTCGCCCGTGATGGACAACGCGGACCTGGCGCGGCTGAAGGAGATCCAGCGCGAAGGCTTCAAAACGGTCACGCTACCGATGACGTATCGCGTTTCGGAAGGAGGCGCCGGACTTCGCACCGCCATGAACCAGCTCTGCAAACAGGCCAGTGATGCGATCCGCGATGGCGCAACGATTCTGATCCTTTCCGACCGAAGCGCCGACAAAGAGTTCGCTCCGATTCCGAGCCTGCTGGCGACGTCGGGTGTTCACCACGATATGGTGCGGGAAGGCACTCGCACGAAAGCGACACTCATCGTCGAAACGGGAGAAGCGCGCGAAGTCCATCATTACTGTCTGCTTATCGGGTATGGCGCCTCGGCCGTCAATCCCTATCTGGCATTCGAAACGCTGGACGACATGATCCGCCAGGACATGCTCCTGATCGAGTATCGCAAGGCCATCAACTACTACATCAAAGCGGTCAACAAAGGCGTGTTGAAGGTCATGTCGAAGATGGGCATCTCCACGCTGCAGAGTTATCGCGGGGCCCAGATCTTCGAAGCCATTGGGCTGAATGCCGACTTCGTCAACACCTACTTTACCAACACACCGTCAAGGATCAGCGGTATCGGGATCGATGAAATCGCGGAGGAAGTGGCCGCGAGACACCGCCATGCGTATCCGGAGCGCCCGGTCCTGACACCGGACCTGGATTGGGGCGGTCAATATCAGTGGCGCGCCGAGGGGGAGTACCACATGTACAACCCCGACACCGTTCACAAGCTCCAGTACTCCACGCGCACCAACAACTACAGGATCTTCAAGGAATACAGC
>DASTBJ010000663.1:0-5783 GCA_035712125.1 Terriglobia bacterium | reverse complement strand
GAAGACAAGGGATCCGGTATCCCCGCGGAAGTCCGCGCCAGGCTTCTCGAACCCCACTTCACAACCAAGGGCAAGCAGGGCACCGGTCTCGGCGTCTACATCGTCTACGCTTTCACGCAAAGGCATGCTGGGCGACTTGATATCGAATCCGAGCCAGGCCAGGGAGCGATATTCCGAATGTGGTTCCCCGCAGCAGCACCCTAGCTGGAGGGAAATGATGCCGTATGGCTCCTATGCGTACGGCGAATACGATCCCAGCCCTTTCGCTAGGCAGTAACACGAACCGTATCGTTATACATCCCCCCTTTGGCCGTGCGACTCTCGCAACTTCCCATGGCAAAATGGCGCACCGCAGTTTTGGAGACGGCAGGAGTACGGCTCACTACAACGACACCCGCTTCCGTCACTGTGTGGTGGTGACGGTCCTCACGCAGGTCAAACCCAACTTGAAAACCTGCCGGGATATGAACGCCCTCTTCCACGATGGTGCGTCTCAATTGCGCGCCATCACCAATTCGAACGCCTGGCATGAGAACCGAATCCGCAACCTTGACGCCCCGTCCTAAATGCACGCGGGGCGACAATACGCTTCGGTTGACATCACAATGATTCTGTAGTCCTTGGGAGAGCATCTTCTCTGAGCTTCTATGAAGCGTTGGATGTCGTGTGGGCTGTGAAGGCGAAATGTCATTCGCGTATGGATCGAAGGGCGCATCAACTTTGACAAGGTCCATGCTCGCCGCGTAATAACCGTCGAGTGTTCCGATATCACGCCAGTAGCGGGGGCAGTCCCTTGCCTCGTCTCTAAAATCGTATGCGTAGGTGCGTCCCGACGGGATGAGCGACGGAATGATATTGTGACCGAAGTCGAAGCCGCGACCAGTCTCGCAGAAGCGGCGAAGCGACTGCACAAGGACGTCCTTCTTGAACACGTAGACGCCCATGTTGACGAGTGACATTGATGGCTTCAACGGCAGGTGGCTAGGATTCGCCGGCTTCTCTTCAAAGCCGGTCACCACGAACCTTTCATCAACCTCAACCACACCGAAGTGGGATGCATCGTCTATAGGGTGTTCAACCGTCGCAATTGTCAGATCCGCCTGCGTTTCGACATGCTGTCGAAGAAGGCTGCGATAGTCCATGTGGTAAATGTGGTCGCCGGAGAGAATTAGAACAAACTCCGTGCCATCCGATTCAAGGATTTCGCTGTTCTGGAATACCGCATCCGCAGTACCTCGATATCTCTTTCCGCTCGTCGGCGGTAGAAGGGTGAGAGGGGTTCGATCGGGCTGTTCGCTGCTCCTCCAGAGATCGCTCCACCCTTGTCGAATGTATCGATGAAGTTCCTCGTGCCGGTATTGGGTCACCAAAGAAACTCGCCGTAGACCCGAATGCAGGCAGTTCGACAGGGTGAAGTCAATGATTCGGAACATTCCGCCGAACGAAACGGCGGGTTTCGCTCGTGAAACCGTTAATGGGCGTAACCGCTCGCCTTGGCCTCCAGCCAGTATCAGTGCTCGCGTCCGTGCCAGCTCTCGCGCTTCAGCATTCATTCTTCTCTCCTGGAATACGTTCGAAATGCCTGGAACGCTGGAGCGTCTAGCAAACTAAAGGCCAAATCACGCTTTCTCACTCATCAAATGTACTCATAAGGCTGCACAACGGGTTAGCTGCGGATGCCACTCCGCGGCATGTGGATTTTCGCGGCCAAATTGTCGAGAGAGCGGTCGTTTGTAAGCAGATCAGCGACATTTAGTCAAAACGCACGAAACATCGCTGGCCCCGGATAATTCAGATTCTAAGCCAGCTTTTCGGCCAAACAGAAACTCTGCCGCTGAGGCTATTACGTGGTTGCATGAAGCTCGGCTTTAGCGGAGGCAATGACGCGTACCGCGGAACGAAGTAACATCCACAAGAGGCCAATCGCAACCAGGATGTCCGGCCAACCTGAACCGGTGATCCAAACCGCGCCTGCCGCCACGAAAACGGAAACGTTTGAGACGATATCGTTGCGCGAGCACTCCCACACGGAAGCCATGTTTACGTCCTCGTGGCGATGCCGCCAAAGCAGATAAAGACACATTGAGTTAGCTGCAAGACCAACGAGGCTGAACGCGCCCATGACCTCGAAGATCGGCGTGCTTGGGACAAACAACCTATAAGCAACCTGGCTGGCCACCGCGCATGCCGCTAAGAAAATCAGGCCTCCTTTGAAGAGAGCCACCTTGGCTTTTGCGACGGCGCCCTTTGAAACGACGTACAAACTTAGGCCGTAGGTCAAGGCGTCTCCGAGGTTGTCAAGGCTGTCGGCAAGTAGAGCAGTAGACTTGCCATAAAGCGCGCCCACCAGGATAACCAGGAACAAACCGGCATTGATACCAAGCACAATTTGCAACGTTCCTCGCTGTCTTTCGCGAAGAGCTACAATTGAATCGTTGTCGCAACAGTCATTCATTCCGAAATCCTAGGTAACGGGCTCACTAAATCCTATCACCGGACTATTGGCGCTGATCTGCGTTGAACTGGACGTCTGCAACAAACCGCTTGACGCACACTATTCAAGTGTTCTATTGAATAGTTCTCTATGACCGACTCCATCGCACACCGCAGATTCAAAGACCGGCTTTACGGACAGTTTGCCCTGACTGGCAAAGCTCTCGCGAGTCCGGCACGCTTGGAGATTCTGGAACTTCTTGCTCAGGGACCAAGGACAGTCGAAGCGCTCGCGAACGAAAGCAATCTGTCGATTGCGAACGCTTCCCAACATCTGCAAGTGCTTCGGCAATCGGGCCTCGTCGAGAGCCAGAAGCATGGACTCTTTGTGGAGTACCGATTGGCAGGACCGGACGTCTTCGAAATGTGCCGGGCCTTGCGGCTCGTTGCCGAGACCCGGAGCGCCGAACTAGAGCGCCTCGTTCGAGATCACTTTGGCGATAGGTCGGAAACTGAAATGGTCAGCATGGAGGAGTTGCTTCGGCGGGCCAAGAAGGACGCGATCGTCATTCTCGACACACGTCCAGCTCCGGAATTCGCGGCTGGCCACATAGCCGGTGCGCTGTCTGTGCCGCTGGAAGAATTACAGCGTCAGCTGCGGAAGTTGCCAAAGACCAAAGAATACGTCGCGTACTGCCGTGGTCCGTATTGTGTCTATGCCGATCGGGCCGTCGAATTTCTCCGCAAACACGGACGCCGGGCCCGGCGTTTGCTGGAGGGCTTTCCGGAGTGGAAGGCTGCGGGCTTTCCTGTGGAGTGAGCTTATGATCTTTCGGCCTTACTACTATTTCGAGACCGGATGCGCCGCGTATCTGTTTGGGTGTGGCACCCTGGGGAAATGTGCTGTGGTCGATGCCCACGAAGAGGACATCGATGCATACCAGTCATTCGCTGCCTCCAAAAAGATGGCCATTACGCATGTCATTGATACGCATATCCACGCGGACCATCGATCTGGCGGCCCGGCCCTCGCGAAACGAACAGGCGCAAAATACTGCCTCCACCAATCCGCTGATGTGCGAATACCATTCGAGCCCTTACACGATCAGGACGTCCTCGATCTCGGCAATACCAGGATTCAGGTCTTACATACGCCCGGCCATACGCCTGAAAGCGTTTCCCTGCTGGTTACCGACTTCAAGCGTGGCGCTGATCCCTGGTTCGTCCTGACGGGCGACACGCTTTTTGTGGGAGCTGTGGGCCGTCCGGATCTTCCTGGTCACGCTCGCGAAAACGCTTCTCAGCTGTACGAGAGCATCCACCAGAAGCTGTTCTCGCTTCCGGACGACATCGAGATCTATCCCGGCCACTTTTCGGGCTCTTCGTGCGGAGCGGGGATGAGCGGCAAGCCATCCAGCACAATTGGATACGAGAAGCGCTGGAGTTCGATGCTTTCGCTGGATCACGAAGGCTTTATCGAGAAGCTTTCAAAGGTGCCCGCCAAGCCGGCTGAGATGGAGCAGATTCTTGCTTTCAATAGAGGTTCGTGAGTCCGTCCAGAAACCCTAAGATCATGGACAGATCCACCAGACCAATTAAGCTCGGCCTGCGTGAAAACGCAGCTCAATTCTCTCTTCTCGTGGTGGTCAATGCCTTCGTTGGCGCGATGGTTGGTATGGAGCGCAGCATCCTTCCGGCGATCGCCGAAGGGGAGTTCGCCCTGAAGGCGCGCGCGGCGGTGCTGTCTTTCATCGGAGTGTTTGGACTGACCAAGGCGGCAACGAACTATTTCGCAGGTCTCGTGTCCGATCGATTCGGTCGAAAGCATGTGCTTGTAGCGGGATGGCTGGTTGCGATGCCCGTTCCGTTCATGTTGATGTGGGCGCCCAGTTGGAACTGGATTCTGGTTGCGAACGCGTTCTTGGGTGTCAGCCAGGGCCTAACCTGGTCCAGCACGGTGATCATGAAGATAGACCTCGTGGGTCCTCGAGGGCGGGGACTGGCGATGGGTCTCAACGAATTTGCTGGTTATGGCGCCGTTTCCCTTACGGCGCTCCTTACCGGCTACATCGCCGCCGCTTATGGCCTTCGGCCAGAGCCGTTCTATCCAGGCGTGGTTCTTGCAGTCCTCGGGTTGGTCCTTTCCGTTTTGTTTGTCCGCGAGACTCGTGGCCACGTGCAGACGGAAGCCGGCCGCGCGGTGTCGAGAGATTTCAAGGGCACTCGTCTGTCACAATGGGAGATCTTCACCCGGACGTCGGTAACCGACCATAACCTATCCGCGGTTAGCCAAGCTGGGATGGTGAACAACCTCAACGACGGAATGGCTTGGGGACTGTTCCCACTCTTCTACGCAGCGATGGGCCTTTCATTGACTCAGATCGGATGGCTGGCCGCGATTTACCCGGCGATTTGGGGATTGGGCCAACTTTTGACTGGCGCGCTGTCGGATCGCACCGGGCGCAAGTGGCTGATTTTTCCAGGCATGTGGGTGCAAGCAGGAGGTATCGCGACGATTGCTCTGTCGCATGTCTTCTGGGGATTTGCGGTTGGGGCGATCCTTCTGGGCATTGGAACGGCAATGGTCTATCCCACTCTGCTTGCAGCGATTGGTGACGTCGCTCATCCGTACTGGCGTGCTGGAGCCATTGGCGTTTACCGTCTCTGGCGCGACCTTGGCTACGCCGCGGGCGCTCTCTTGGCTGGCCTCACGGCGGACGTGTTCGGTTTGCAGGCCGCGATTGGGCTGATTGCAGCAGTGACGTTCATTTCGGGTGTCATAGTCGCTGTTCGAATGGGTGAGACGGGCCCAAAGACACGGGAACTCGGGCTGCAGTAGTCACGTCCGCGTGCTGAGGGGGAAGCGCGACGCGCGAGTGGAGAAAACATCAAATGACAATCCTTATCATCATCAGCCGTTCGGTACGGGGGATCAAGATTTCATTGAGGGATACGGCGGAGTTCCAGGAGGAGTTGGCGGTCTGCACGCGGAAGCCGAAAAGGTCATTTCCCTCTAATGAAAACAGTTACGTCGCGCCCTTCGCCTTGCGAAGGGCCGTGAGCCGACGTTCGAACTCTTCCGTATCGATTTCTCCAGAAGCATAACGGCGTCTCAGGATTGTATCGGGTGATTGATCCGGCTGGCCTGGTCGAACCGCACGAAACAAGACCCAGAGCAACATCACGAAGAGCCCAATTCCGATAAGCCACGACAGGGTCATCCAGATCATACTTCCTCCGCTAAACCAGTGCGGCATTGGCAAACACCTCCTTCATTGTCTTAGTCCAGTATCTGCAGTTTCGGTACCTGACACGTTCGCTCCATCTCTCTGAAATCACTGAAACCTTGT
>DASTBJ010000662.1:0-5453 GCA_035712125.1 Terriglobia bacterium | reverse complement strand
CTTCCGCCCTTGCGAACTTGTTGCGTGAGCCGGTCCAATTCCAGGTCATTAACCCGTAGGACGCTTTCTCGGCGACCGGGGCCTCTCCTAAGTAAGGATTTCGCACGAACGATGAGTTCGGCCATCGCGAACGGCTTAGTCAGATAATCGTCTGCGCCGGCTTCGAAATGGGCGACCTTATCGGCGACTGCGTCTCGCGCCGTTAATATCAGTACGGGGACGTTTGGATTTCCGCGGCGGACTCGACGGAGAATTTCGCTACCGCTTAGCTCAGGCAATTGGAGGTCGAGGATCATGAGATCGTAGTCATAGGTATTCGCGAAATCCATTCCCGCTCTTCCATTCCGGGCTACGTCCACACTGAAACGCTCCGCGACAAGCGCACGCTTAACGAGCCGGGCAAGTTTTTCCTCATCTTCTACCAGGAGCAACCGCATCGTAATTCGATCCTTGTACACCGTTATCTCGCAGATCGCAAACGGCCGTAGAAGAATGCCGATGCCCAACAGGGCACTGACAAGGCGCAGGCTGCGAACACCGTGGTCCAAAGCCCGTCCTTAGTATCCGACGCCGGATTGAGTTGACGTTTGACGTGCGAACGATCTTGTCGGACATCTTAGAGAGACTTTCGCGCTTGTCCCAGGCGGTACTGGGATTGAACTCGATGGTGAGGATTTCAGCCCATCGTGATCAGGGCTACTCTGTCGGTGAAATCACGCTCGGAAGAAACAGGAAATTCTCGTTGGACCAGCAATAAAAAGCTTATGGATTTGGAAGAGATTCCGGGAGACGTTGGGCTGGAGATCAATACTTCCTAATGTTTTGGAGGTTTTGATCACAAATCTAAACAGTCGAAAACCGCTAACTAATTGCGGGGGGAGGATTTGAACCTCCGACCTTTGGGTTATGAGCACAATCTAATAATGGCCGGTCCTTTCGTTTCAAAGCATTTGGTATCCGATGGTGTCCGGTTTTACCCCTTGTTCTCGAATTTCTGTGAGCATTTTGTGAGCATGATGGCGAGTAAAATTCTCTCGATCACATAACGTCAGATTTCTGTCCACGTGGCTGGCTTTCAAAGGATTCAACGCGTATATGGACCCCTAAGAAATGCGTTCGGAAAGGCTGCAGTGAGATTTAAGCCCGGAGATGCCCGAAGGAATTCAGCGTCCGAGCTGACGTGATTGATCCAAGTCGAAGAGTCTTACCTTCTAGGAGCACGCTTCCGTGTCGTTAACTCAGCGTTGAAGACTCTGCGTCGGTTTCGCTGAGTGCCCCGCGCCGAGAGTTTGGATGACTGGCAGGACCCGTCTGCCGACGAGCAGCGATAACACTCCGGCCAGCGCAGAACCACAGAGGATCGCCAGTTTTGCTGTTTCAAGCAGCGGGCCCGCAGGGAAGGCCAGTTGTGCAATGAAGAGCGCCATCGTGAAGCCGATCCCGCCCACCATGCCGATGACGGCGATCTGAGACCATTGAACGCCAGTCGGTAATGCTGCTGCGCGCGCGCGTACCGCGATCCAGGACACCGACAGGATGCCGAGTGGCTTCCCGAGGGTTAGGCCGATCACAACACCCCAAAATACCCACAATGAGTCTCCATCAAACGAAATCTGCCCTAAGGGAACTCCGGAGTTCGCGAATGCGAATAACGGCATGATTCCGAACGCGACCCAGCCGTGTAGCTGATGTTGAAGGCGCTCGACAGGAGATACTGCCTCGCGGTTTGCGGTTTTCAGCGCCTCAAGGTGGGGGATCAGTTCGCGATCGTCGGAAACGTGCTCGACACGGAGAGATCTGACACCTGCGTCGATTCTGTCCAGAAGTCCTGCCGCACCGTACCAGGCAGTAACCGGCGTCATGAGACCCACAACAACGCCGGCCAGCGTCGGGTGGATCCCGGCAAAGTAGGCGCCACTCCAAGTCACGGTCGCTGGGGCAAAGTATGCCAAGGGTGAACGAGCGCCGAGGACTTGCAGCACAAGTATGCCCACTATCCCCAAGCCGAAGACCACGAATCCAAGCCCGTTAAGGTTCGAAGAGTAGAAAAGCACGATTACAACAATGGCGCCAACATCATCGATGACCGCCAAAGCGAGGAGCAAAATGCGAAGAGCAGGGGCAACGCGTTTTCCCAGCAACGCCAGCGCCCCACTGCGAAGGCGATATCTGTGGCCATCGGTATTGCCCAGCCATTTGCCGATGTCCTGCCAACGTTAAAGGAGAGGAAGACTAAGGCGGGGACCAGCATGCCTCCGAATGCAGCGGCGAGCGGGAGGGCGGCGCGCCGAACTTCGCTGAGTTCTCCAGCGTGCATTTCTCGGCGAATTTCAAGGCCGACAACGAAGAAGAAAATCGCCATCAGGCCGTCGTTTATCCAGAAATGAAGGTCTCGCTCAAACGCGAACCCTCCGAAGCTCAATCCGATGGGAATGTGCCACAGATCGGCGTACGACGTTCGCCACGGTGAATTCGCCCATACTAATGCCACGGTCGCCGTGATCATTAGCAGGATCCCGCTCGCGGCTTCGATGGCCAGGAAACGCTCGACTGGAGCGAGGACTCGCTTAACACCCCGGACTAGGGACGGCCAAGCGCCAGGAGGACTAGGATTTTCGGAATTGGGTATCGGTCGGATCTTTCGTTGTGCCACGCCTATGCCGTGCAATGCACGCCTCGCGGTGGCGGCCCGACCACTCGTGAACCTGCGGCGACCCTCTCGCCGCACCCTTGATTTCTATTGTTGCATGTCTTTGACTTCCGTCAACTTGACAGAAGCCGCCCTCCCTGAGAATTTCCGACTTTGCGTGATCTACATTCGAGCCAGAGTGCCTGAGCCCAGTCATGGCGAGAGAACATTGCTGAATTCTTCCGCGCCGACTGCATCCGGAGTTTCGGTTTGACCGAAGAGGTGGCTTAGAATCTAAACCGTAGCGGCCCTGCGCACCAACTCAATATGCCGTCCACGAAAAGTAAACTCACGATCGCCGGTGTCTTGATAGGAAGTATTGTAGGATTTCTACTCCGGCCGAGCGTCCCGGTAATGGGTCAGCTTCCATTCACGACTGTCATTACCAGGGGAGCCAATCTGCGAGGCCTTGACCAGTTATTGCTCGGGTATGCACATACGTCATTCAACTATCTGATCGCGGGAATGATCATGGGAGCGATTGTCGGAATGATTGTGGCTTTTGTAGTTTCGAGCCAGAAACCCTAAGCAGGGCAGAGCGGTTTGATTCAACCATCTCGGCGGTCTGTTACTAGCTATCCCTCATTACGTCCTTCGGCTTTTTGTCGTCGCGCAGAGCAATGAATTTTGTGTGACGTAGGTGATTATCCGCAGTCCATTCCAGAAACTCGAACTGGCCGACCAAAACTGGCTTGAGCCATCGGCAATCCACCATCTTCGCTGCGGTAAGGCCAGCGCCCCAGCGCCCGCTCTTCGCCTCCGGCAAATTCGCAAAGGGGCACTCCGCCGTTTCCAGCCCGCGAAACCGCTTCATCAGACTTTCACGCACCGAAGGCGTGAAACCATTGCGGGTCCGCGCCGCGTAGATGAACTTTCCTTCCTGGTAATAACCAAAGATCAGCGCATCGAACGTTGTGCCGCCGACTGTGTATCCACCGATCACGAACTCTTGGCCTCGATTGACCCGCATCTTCTGCCAGGCACCGGACCGCTGGCCCGCCTCGTAACGACTGTTGCGACGTTTCGCCACTAGGCCTTCCAGTCCCTGAGCCTTGATGGTCTCGATCAGCGTTGGCAGATCCGACCTTAACTCCTGCGAATACCGGATTGGCTCACCCAGCTTCGGCAGGACCTTCTTTTCCAGCAACTCTCGCCTCGCGTCAAGCGTTTCGCGCATCACGTCGCGGCCGGCGACGATCAGTGCATCGAAGACGTAATAAATGAGGTGCGCTTTCGAGGAGTCGTAATTCTGCAGGAGATTGAAAGACGGACGCCCTTCTTCATCGAGCGCTACCACTTCACCATCGATCACTGTTTCATCGAGAAGGGACCGTAGGGCCGCAGTGATATCGCGGTAACGTGCACTGAAATCATTGTTGTTGCGGGAACGGAGTTGCACTCGCCCACCGCTTCTGATGGCGAGAGCACGATAGCCGTCCAACTTGATTTCATACAGCCACTCAGCCCCTTCCGGCAATTTTTCTTTGCGCAGGAGTAGCATTGGATCGATGAATTGACCTCTGATCTTAGTCACCACAGCTTTGCTCCGTCAGGGCGCCATTCCGGACTGCAAGATTGGCCCAAATGGACTGTACCAATCAACGGTTACGGATCGATCCTCAGGCAAGCCGGGAAACGGCAGGTTTGCTGAGATTGCCGATGAACTGGCTGGCCTCTCTAATGTGTTGAATGCTCCAAGGATTGAATCCGAGCAACTGCGCTAGAGCCGAGTCGGCAGTTACGGGGTCGTCGGCAAGTAGAATCGTGTTGAGGGCCTTTGGGGTACCGTTGAGCGGGCCGTCGCCTTCCATCGCGATTATCCCGTCAGCGATGACGAAGTGAGGACGGACTGTGGCGCAGACGTCGAGAATGCTTTCATGAATGCCGGCCCAATGGAGGACGTTTTTCGGCCAGCCATAACGGCATCCGGGAACGATTCCGAACATGTTCTTCATGCTGAGCGTGACGCCGGTCCAGTGGTGGGTTTTGACCTTTGGCATGGAAACGATGAAGTCGCTGGCGAGAACTGTTCGCGGAAGCCAGAGATGTCCGAGTCCGGAATAGTTGGCTCGGAGCTTTGTCTTGATCAGTTCGTCACGATTGAGATCCACGAATGGGATCTTTCGTTGTGAGAGCTGATCGACAAGGCTGGTCTCGTGAACGACCAGGTCGGTGTCACGGTGGTGTCCGGGGCCCTCAGCGACAACGACGCTCGCGGCGCCGAGGCGAAGGAATGCCTCTGCGGCTGCGCCGACCAACCGCGGATCCGTGTTTACCGGCTTTCCCGGGATGTACTCGACCAAGTTGGGCTTCAGCAGGACCGACCGGCCGCGGAGGCCGAGATTGAACAGCCGGATACCATCAAACAACAACTGATCCAGATTTTCGGAATATGCGTCGGCACGCAGGACAGCCACGCGAGACCGCAGCGGCCGAAGGTCTTCCTCGAACTTCCGTTGCCGCTGGCTCCAGACAAGGGCGCCTCCACCGACCGCTGCTGAAATGGACAGCCAATCGCGACGGTTCATTGGCTCATTACCTCACCTGGAAGGGGTTGGGCTCACCCTGAGCTGCATCGAGGGCAATCGCGGCCACACTTAGGGCCTCGACATTGAAGGCGATCTGGTTCTGCAGGAAGGAGTTTTCAAAACGTTTGATCGCAGGACGCAACGCCTCGTCTCCATGTGTCGCAAACGCAAGGACAGACCAAGCCAGACTGTATGGAGAGGAGCATTCCGGATACACCTGCCTCATCCAGGTCAAG
>DASTBJ010000661.1:0-4302 GCA_035712125.1 Terriglobia bacterium | reverse complement strand
GCATCAACGATTGGGTGAAGCAGGGTCCCCAGCGCACCGCCTTCGTTCTCGATCACGCGGACCGCCTTGAGGAATACACCTACACCGACGTCGTCCGGTTCACCGAACGTATCGCTGCGGCCCTTGAGGCTCGAGGAATTCGACGGGGAGACCGCGTTGGCATACTGATGGAGAACGTTCCCCATTGGGTGTTTGCACTTCTTGGCATCCTGCGAATCGGCGGCGTCGCCGTTCCCCTTGCCCCTGCGCTCTCCGAAACCGCGTTGCAGCGACTGTGCACCCATTCCGAATGCCGGCTCGTTTTCACCGATGCGCAGAATGTCGACAAAGCGCGGAGCATCAAAGTCGATGTGACTTTGCTTCCTTCCGCGGAGTTCGTGGAGAATTCGCTTCCTCTGTCACCGTTTCAACCTCCGAGCGACAACGAGACGGCTCTCATTATTTATACGTCCGGCACGACCGGAGATCCCAAAGGCGTCGAACTTACCCTGTTCAGCCTGGCCCACGAGATCCGCGGTGTTGCGGAGTCGTTTGACTTAACACAACATCACCGAATCCTCTCTGTGTTGCCGTTTTCGCACGTGCTGCCTCTTGTCGCAAACGGCCTTGGTCCTCTTTGTATCGGAGCGGCGGTGGTGTTTCTTTCGAGCATTTCTCCGCAACGGATCGTCGAGTCCTTCCATAAACACCGGATTACATTCTTTGTCTGTGTCCCGCAGTTTTTCTACATCCTCCACAAACGGATCTTCTCCCAGGTGGAGGCGCAGCCCTTCTTTCTTCGGAAGATTTTCGGGCTTCTGATGAAAGTCGCGGCCAGGCTTTCCCGTCCGGAACATCGGAGGAAGCTTTTTGGACGAATCCATCGAACGGTAGGGCCCGAGTTGAGCATCCTGGCCAGCGGGGGCTCAAGATTCGATCCGGCAGTCGCCAGGGACCTCGATCTGCTCGGCTACTCGATGCTTCAGGCCTACGGGTTGACCGAAACTGCGGCAGCGGCAACTGCCACGCCGGCGAAACACAATGTGATCGGCACTGTGGGCAGGCCTATCCGTGGCGTGTCCATCAAGATCGATTCGGCGGACCAGGAAGGCGTCGGCGAGATTTGCATTCGTGGTCCTATTCTTATGAAGGGGTATTACCGGGACGAGCGCGCAACACGGGGTGCCATCACGGATGGCTGGTATCACTCGGGAGACCTCGGGCGTCTCGAACGTGATGGCAGTCTCGTCATTACCGGAAGAAGCAAGGACGTCATCATCCTCGCCAATGGCAAGAATGTGTACCCCGAGGAACTTGAAGCGCACTACGGACAGAGCCCATTCATAAAAGAGCTGTGCGTTATCGGCGTTTCAGAGCCTGAGGGCGAACGCCTGCATGCCGTCGTTGTGCCGGACATGGAAGAGTTTCGAAAGCGAGGACAGTCGTCAATTTCCGAAAATGTGCAATTTGATCTGGAATCGCTGTCGAAGCAGCTGCCCTCCTATTATCGCATCCTGTCTTTTTCGATTCGGCATGAACCCCTGCCGCGAACAGTCACGCGCAAGCTTCAGCGCTTCGAAATTCAGCGTCAGGAGACCGAACGAAAGAATGCTTCCGTCCGAAGGGAGGCTGCGGCGGAACACCCGCGGTTCAAGGAAGGAGCCGGTGCCGTAGTGGCGCAGCTCTTGCGCCAGGCAAAGCCTGATGTCGGTCCGCTGGACGTTTCCATGAACCTCGAGCTCGATCTCGGATTTGATTCTCTCGCGCGTATCGAACTGCTCGGCCTCGCTGAGGCACAACTGGGCGTCCGCATCGACGAGGAAAAGGCGGCGGGGATTTATACGCTGGGCGAGCTGATCGATGAGCTCACGGCGGCGTCGCCGGAATCCGGACGAGGCCGCAACTGGAAGGAGATTCTGAGCGTCCCGCCTGACAATGTGCTGCATCAGCACGACGCGATGGAACCGTCCTTTCTGGTCCTGTGGAGCAGTTATCTCCTGATCAAAGCCGCGAAACTTGCGTTTCAACTTTTCCTTCCATTGCGCTATTACGGCCTCGACAAACTGCCTCAGGCGCCATTCGTGATTTGCCCCAACCATCAGTCCTACCTGGATGGACCGCTGCTGATCTCGGTATTGCCCAGGCGTGTCATCGACCGGATCTTTATCCTCGGTTACACGGACTACTTCAAAGGCCGGTTCATGGGCTTTATCGCGAAGATGTCGCGGATTGTTGTCGTTGATGCAGATGCAAACCTCGTTCAGGCCCTCCAGGTGGGCGCCGCGGGACTTTCGAAGGGAAAGGTGTTGCTGGTTTTTCCAGAGGGGACGCGCACCATTGACGGTGAACTCGGAGATTTCAAAAAAGGGTCTGCCATTCTCGCGGTCGAATTGGGGGTTCCAGTCGTTCCTGTCGGTCTGAAGGGGGCGTTTGAAATGTGGCCTCGCGGAGGCAGTTTCCGGCGCCACCGGGTGGAGATCCGGTTTGGTGAACCCATTGATCCTAAACGGTTCAGTGGCGCACCAGATCCCTACGCCGCGCTTACGGAAGAACTCAGGAACGCCGTCCGAAAACTTTGCTGATTGAAGGCGTGACCTTCTTGTAACCTTAGCTGTACCCCCCGCGTAATTAGCCACAGATGTCCGAACGAAAATACAGACAGAGCGGATACCAGGACGACGGTCGCGATCGCGACCGCGTAGTCCGCCCGAGGAAACCTGAACCCGGCCCCCCCAAAGGTCAGAAGCGGGATGGCCCGCGGCCTATGCATATGCCGGGTTTTCAAGAGGTTCTAAGGTGTGCGATGTGCGGGGCCGTCGTCCCTCCCCCCGTAGAAATCGGCATGGAGAGCACTTGCCCGAAATGCCGCACGGATTTGCGAACCTGCAAGAATTGCCGAAACTTCGATACGGGTGCCCAATTTGAATGCACCCAGCCCATTCCGGAACGAATCACCAAAAAGGATATACGCAATACCTGCGACTTTTTTGTGGCCCGAACCTCGATCGAGCGGGAAACCCATGATTCGGGCGGGTCGGTTGTCGGACGGGTTCTCGACCCGCGTGCAGCGTTCGATAATCTCTTCAGAAAATAATCTCTCAGTAAGGTACTATCTCCTGCGTCTGCACACCTATCCCGTTGGAGGATCACCCTGTTTTGAACGGATCGGATCGCCTCAAGCTTGCTGTATTTATCGATTTCGACAATATCGAGATCGGTGTCAAAAGCACCCTTAATCGCCACTTTGATGTCGGAACCGTCCTTGAAGCCATCAAGGAACGTGGCGAGGTCGTCACAAAAATTGCCTATGGCGACTGGAAACGCGCAGGGGATCACAGCCGCAGCATGACCCAACACGCCATCCAGATGGTGCAGCGCAACCTCACGCCGGGTGGCGATAAGAATGGCGCGGACATCAACCTGGCCCTCGACGCACTCGAAATGGCATTTACGCGAAATCATATCAACGCCTTCGTGATCGTCGGCGGCGACAGCGACTTCATGGCCCTGGTTGAAAAGCTCAAGCAGTACGACAAGAAAGTTCTCGTCGTTGGCGGCAGATCGTTCACCAGCACCATTCTTCAGAAGAATTGCCACGAATTCATCGCTTACGAGAATTTGATTTCCGCGCCCCAGCCGAGTTCACGGAGACCTGCAGAACGCGCAAAAGCCGCGGGACCGGGAGACGCGAATCTCTCCAGGGCCCTGCCTGTTGTCCGCCGTGCACTGAAAGTTCTTTCGGATCGCGAGGTCTCCCCGCAACTCGGATTGCTCAAGAGCACGCTACTCCAACTGGATTCAACGTTCTCGGAGCGCGACTACGGCGCCAGTACTTTTAGAGACTTTATTGAAAAGATGGCTTCCGCCGGCTACGTCAACCTGAAGCAGGTGGACCGCAGTCTTCTTGTCGAACTCAAAGAAGGCGCTCCAGCCGAAGAAGAGGAATCACCCCAGCCCGGTGCAGAACCTGTCGTAGCGGGACCTGCCGCCCCGGCCGTTGTGTCGTTCCCGTCTCCGTCAGCGCCCTCTCAGGCGCAACTCGAAGAGGGGGTGCGTGCGTTGTTCGACGCATTTCAGAATGCAAAGAACGCGCCTCACTGGCCGATGTACCTGCGTAATGTGAAGCAATACGTGAAAAACGCAGCCCCGACATTCGATGAGAGGCGCTATGGATTCGCAAACTTTCTCGAGGCTGTCCGCGCCGCCGGTCGTTCCGGGTTATTCCGGCTCGAGCGCAATCGGCAGGGTATTCTCCGAATCTTTGCGGGCAATCAGTTTCCACGTCCGGCTGCGCCCCCGGTCTTTGATATCGAAAACGAGTTG
>DASTBJ010000660.1:0-4013 GCA_035712125.1 Terriglobia bacterium | reverse complement strand
GTCGGGGGAGTTGCACATGACATTCCACACTAGCGGCGGATAAACAGGGGGGAGGTCGTCATCGCCAGGAGAGACAGCACCGGAGCGGTTTTGGGTTAGAGAGCTATTAGTCGGTAACAAACGCAAAGATTGACTCAGGATGGAAAATTCGTGAAGGTGATACGCTTGCCAATAGTCACTTGTCGACAGTGATTGCGCTCGGCACAAATTCTTCCTAAAGATGTCGCGCCGAAGGCGCAGCCGAAAACGACAATTGACAAGTGATCGCTGAACGAACGATTTATTCCGCGTCAATCGCGCTTCGAGACGGACCGGGCTTCCGTTTCGTTTTCCGTCTTTGCTGCGACCGATCCATTGGATTGCATACCCAGCTGTTGAAGCACCGTCGGTAGATCCAGCCCCAGCGCCTGCAGCTGCTGCAGCAGATTGAACAGGACGGCTGGACCCGTATTGGCCAGGCGCGTCATGCCGCTCGAAGCATTTCCATTGCCTCCCTGATCGATCACGACAACCTTGTCGATATTGCCGAGCGGTGCGGCAACGGCGCCGAACACCCCGCTGGATGCCTGGATAATTGCCGGCAGGCGTTCAAGGATCGTTTGCAGCTTCGCCGCTTCGTTGAATTGCTTCCAGGCATCGGCCTTCCTGAGGATTGCCACGGCCTCGGCAGTTCCCTGTGCCTCGATCGCTTTGGCCTGCGCAAGGCCGATCGCTTCGATTTTTGCGGCCTCTGCTTTACCTTCCGCCTCCACGGCGGCGGCGCGGCCCACGCCTTCCTTGCGCAACTTCTCCTGTTCGGCCTCGGCCATTGCGATCAGCGCCGCGCGTTTGCCTTCCGCTTCCAATATCGCAGCCTGCTTTTGCGCCTCCGCCCGAACAATTGCTGCCTCCCGGTCAGCTTCCGCGGGCTTGATCACGGTAGCCTGCAGCTCTTTCTGTTTGCGCGCGACTTCCTGTTCCTGCACGGCGATCATTTCCTGGGTACGGGTGCGCTCCACCTTCACCTCTTCGGCAACGACAGCCTGACGCGCCGTCGCGTCGGAGAGCGGGCCGGCCTGCGCAGCTCTCGCTTTCTGAGTCTCGATTTCCGCCTGGTATTGCGCCTGGCGCAACGCAAAGTCACGCTGGGCCTGGGCAATGTCCGCCTCAGCGTCGAATTTCGCGCGCTCCCCTTCCTGCATTGCCTGCGACGATTTGATCTTCGCATCACGAAGAGCCTCGGCCTCGCCGATGGAAGCGTCGCGCTTTACCTCCGCTGTACGCTTCTTGCCGAGAGCATTGAGATATTCCTCCTCATCGCTGATCTCCTGAATGGTGAGTACATCGACACCGATGCCCATCTTTTCGAGGTCGACCGCCGCTTCACTGGTCAGTTTCTGAGCGAAGCTAGTGCGATCGCTATTGACCTCTTCAACCGTGAGGGTGCCGAGGATCGAACGCAGGTGACCTTCCAGCGTCTGAAAAATCACCCGCTGAACCTGATCGTGAGTCATTCCGAGGAAACGTTCGGCGGCAGCCTGAAGCGAAGTGTCATCGCTGCGGATCTTGACGTTCGCCACCGCCTTCACGGAAACCGGCACGCCCTTTACGGTGTAAGCCCGCTTGATCTCAAGTCCGATTGTGAAGACGTTCAGCGAAAGGTAATCGACCTTTTCGAGCACCGGGATGCGGAGGGCCGCGCCGCCCTTGACCATCCGGTATCCGACGGTGCGCCCATCCGCAGTCTTACGCCGGCGGCCGCTGAACACCGCTACGGTGTTGGGCGAAACCTTGATGTAATTTCGCCCGACAAGCCAGGCGCCCATCATCAAGGCAAGCAGAACAACAACAGCAATTACGGGAATCAACAGAGTCGAAAGTTCAGGCATAACAGACTCCTTGGGGGCCGTTAAGAGCGGGTGACGATGACGGTTTCTCCCAGAACTTCTTCTACTCGGACGGGCGCGTTCTCTGCGATGGCCTCGCCCGAACGGGAACGCGCGATACGGTCGACCAGTTCATCGCCGATGCGACAGCGGACCTGTCCCAGACCACCGGCCGGAATAGCCACGATCACCCTGCAGTTCTGCCCCACGACGTCCATCGCATTGAGGCTGCTCGTCGCCTGCTGGCTATAGAGAAACTTCGCGAACAAGTAGATGATCCACGCGAAGAAGAATCCCCCTGCAACACCTGCTATCGACGCGCCCGTCGTGCTCAAACCGTAACGAACCCCGATGGCGCCAATCCCACCGAAAGCGGTTACGAAGACGCTGATCCCGCGCACGCTGAAAAAACTCGGGCCACTGTGGTCGAAGCCGTGATCGGCATCAACACCGATGTGGTCGAAGAGTTCGCCAAACACCAGCGAAATGAGCAAGAACAAAAAGCCAACGCCGGCGATGGCAAGGAATACACCAAAAGAGGAAAGCTCTGAGATCAGATCGGACATGCTGGGTTGGGCTCGGGTTAAGCCTAGGAGAGCGTGCATGGGAAGTCAAGCGGCATAGGGATAGTGACCCGGAGATTTTGAAATTGGACGAATCCTGCATTTCAGACCCGAAAATGAGATCTCAAATTGGACAGTCCAATCTAAGATTTCCAATTTCGGATTTGAAATCAATGCTGTCCCAATGTTTGATCCACACGCCACTAGAAATTTCTAAAAAGACTCCACTTAGGTGGTGTTTCTAGTTTTTTCGATTTGAACCTAATCGGAGTTTCTCCTTTGACAATTTGGCCGAAGGAGGACTCCGATGAACCTTGGCCAAAACGTCTTCTCCCAGATAATGGAGTTCGCTTCACGCTATGAGTTCGGCCTCTGCGTGGAGCGCTACCACGGCGATTACAAGGTCCAAAGCTTCTCGTGTTGGGATCAGTTTCTAACGTTAGCCTTTGCGCAATTAACGTATAGAGAAAGTCTTCGCGATATCGAAGTATGTCTGCGCGCCAAAGCTACAAAGCTTTACCACATGGGAATTCGTGGTCGAATCTCGCGCAATACCTTGGCCCATGCCAATCAGGTCCGTGACTGGCGAATATATGCCGATTTTGCACAAGTTTTGATCGCCACCGCGCGTGACTTGTACTTGGACGATCCGTTTGGCATCGAACTCCGACAGGCTGTCTATGCTTTGGATTCCACGACCATCGATCTCTGCTTGTCGCTATTTCCGTGGGCACAGTTCCGTCGGCATAAATCTGCGATCAAACTCCACACCCTGCTTGATTTGCGCGGTAACATTCCTACTGTCGTCATTGTCACCGGCGGCAAAGTCCACGACGCACAGATCCTCGATCAGATGATCTGGGAACCTGGCGCGATCTATCTTCTCGACCGCGGATACCTGCATTTCCGGAGACTCTATCGCATTCACCAATGCGGTGCCTTCTTCATAACCCGGTCTAGGCAACGTCTCGACTTTCAGCGTTATCTATCTCAATCTGTCGACAAGAGCACAGGGCTGCGATGCGATCAACTCATCTCGCTGAATAATCCGATTCCTAAGTGCGGCTATCCGGAGAGATTTCGACGTATCGGATATGTTGACCCCGATGCACAACGACGCCTTGTCTTTCTCACTAACAACACAATTCTGCCGGCCCTGACGGTCGCTGATCTCTACCGCTATCGCTGGCAAGTTGAATTGTTCTTTCGTTGGATCAAACAACACCTGCGAATCAAAGCCTTCTATGGAACCTCCGACAATGCCGTCAAGACGCAAGTGTGGACCGCTATCTCAGTCTACGTGCTGATCGCGATTATCAAGAAACGTCTGAACCTGGACCGGAGCTTGTTCTCGATCCTACAAATTCTTAGCGTTTCGCTTTTTGAGAAAACTCCACTGGTTCAACTACTTACTACTTCTACGTGTACAGAAATCGATTCCCACTCCGCGAACCAGCTGATTTTGTTCGACTAACGTTGGGACAGCACTGATTTCAAATCCGAACTTGGAAATCTTAAATTGGACCGGCAATTCCTTGACCCCTGGAAGTTCAATCTGAGATTTCCGATCTCGGATTTGAAATGC
>DASTBJ010000659.1:0-7948 GCA_035712125.1 Terriglobia bacterium | reverse complement strand
AGAATCGGCACCGAAAGAGAGAGAAGGGTGAGAGAAAGAAGAAGAATCCCTCCGAAAGCCCGGCCGATCCGATCCACAAGGAGATCGATCACGCCTTTTACAGCCGCGCGCAGTTTTGGCGGTATTGGCACGAAAAGCAGTTCCGTCGACGAGCGGTGAACGGAATAACTCAACGAGCCGTCGATCAGCTTTAACAGCGACACCGCCCATAGCTCCGGACTCGCAGCGACGAGAAGAAAACCGACCAGCAACGCGGAGGGAAGGAGCAGGATCGCGGCCCCGACGCCGAAACGCTTTAACAGGGGGCCTGTGATCAATGTTTGCACGAACAGCGCCAGCATTCCTCCATACGACGCGATCATGCCGAAAAACGACGTCATCCTGTCCTTTGAATCAAAGGCCTGGCGGGCGATCACCTTGAACTCATAATCGATGAACGCCTCAACAATGACGCCAACGAAGAGCAGTGCCATCATCATCGAGAGATAGGGCGACTTGCGGACTCGGGAAAAGACTGTCCCGTCGCTGTCGGTATCGCCACGTTCCGACGCGGGTGGTTCCGCGGCCGCCTGACTATCGCGGCGGAATAGTCGTAGAAGTATCAGCGCCGTGACGCCCATCACGGCCGCGCAAATCGGCAGCAGCGCCTCGGTGCCCAGCCAGGGCGCAATCACTCGTGCCAGCCCGCCTCCCACGATACCGCCTACCACTCCGCCCAGACCAACCCATGCGAACGTCCGGCGGGCCTCTCGCGCGTTAAACACATGGCTGGCAAGGGACCATGCCTGCGAAGCCGTGATCGCCCCGAACAAACTTACCCACACGTAGAGGAGGTAGATTGACGCACGGCTTTGCTCGTCAACGACCCACCAGAAGATCAGGAGACTCGCCACTGAAACCAGGGACGTGACGGCGATAAGCGCGTACAAGCCGAGCCTTCGCAGGGCCCGCGGATAAATCACCGAAATGCCGGCCATGCTGGCGGCGGTTAGCATATAGAGAATCGGAAGTTGTGCCGGACCGATTTCGATGACGAAAAGAGAATCACGGACAGCCTTCGTGATCGTGTAGCAGGTAATGATCAGCAGAAGATAGCCGGACATGAGAAGAAGACGAGCGCCTTCGGTCTCAGCTGGCCCGACAATGTTTTTGATGACTGCGCGCGGAGACCTCATGTATCTCCCAGAAGAGTGACTTGCGGCCTCTTCTTATGCGGCGGTGCGGCTGGCAGTCTTGCCTGCCTTTGTTTCCCGAACGATGGCGTAAGCTATCCCGAGCCACACCACCACGAAAACAACGTTTACGGCAGCGAAACCGCGAGGGCTTAACGCCAGTAGTTGAGTTCCCACAAAAACAAGCAGTGCGCTCAGCGCGTCTCCTGTACGCCAGAAGAAACTGTCGATCGCGGCCTTTGCTTTGTATTTCGCTTCCCGGCTTGTCGACAGGAACAGGGCATGCCTGGCTGTGTTTTGGACGGAATAGTCGAGCGTGTTCTCGGCAATTTTTGCGATGCGAATAAGGCTCAGGATAGGAACCAGAGCCAGCATCATGTAACCGCCAAACGCGATAACCGGGAGAAAGAATAAAGCCACGCCTGCGCCCCACATCTGCATGAGACGCGATACCACGAACATCTGGAGCAGGGCGCCGATCAGGTTTACCCAGAAATAAAAATTTGCATAGAACTGGCCGATGTAGTTTCCCTGCGCGGCCTCCGGGTCTGCTACCCCGGCCGTGGCAGCCTGTGCGGTCTCTTCGACAGTCTTTCCGAGAATGAATTCACCGGTGGTATTGACGAAATTCGAAATCAGGACAAGAAAAGCAACCAGAAGCAGATACCTGCTTTTGAATATCAGCTGAAATCCGCCTTGAGACCCCAGCTTATTCTCGGCAGCCGCCGGCTGAGACGCGGGACGGATCGCTGTCGTGTGGGCTTCACGACGATGAATCCAGTTCGTGAAAATCATCGACAATCCGAGCATCGACGCGGTCACCAGCATCATGGAGTACGCGCCAATTGGCTCGAACATCACCCCGGCCAGCCACGCGCCAAGAATCGCTCCCAGAGAAGCCCCGATCCCAACGACGCCGAAAAGGCGTTCACCTTTCTTCTGCGTGTAAATATCGTTAGCGAAAGCCCAGAATTGGGCGACCAGCATGACGTTGAACAGACCAACCCACAGATAGAACACGACGCCCAGTGAAACTCCCGCCTGGCCGAGAACATAGAAAATTGCAAGATTGGAAACGAAAAATGCGAGCACGCCATTGATCAGCCAAACGCGGCTCAAGCGGCTCCCCAACATTCCGTAGAGCGGAACAATCAGTAACAGGAGGCCAGCCTGCCCCGCCGACGCGTAGCTCTTCACCACCGCTCCCGCTTCGCCGAGGATCAAAGCCTCGCGAACTGGCTTGATGATGTAGTAAGCCGTCAGTAGGGTGAAAACGTTCACCATGAGGAGCAGAGCCGTGACGCCCTCTCCAGGCTGAACGGTTGCGAATAATGACAAGAACCTGTCGACAATGCCCGGCTTTACCGAATCCGCTTCAACCTGCCGCATGTGCAGAAGCCTCCTCTGAAAGGTTGATGGACTAGCGCCATCTCCCCGAAGCAAATGGAGTGCCACCGTCAGCGAGACACCGGATTCACTCAGGCGGCGAATGGGTCGATGTATCTGACCAGAATTTAGACAGCGGAGTCAAACGATTGGAATTTGGTGGGTTTTGAGTCCGCGTGTTGGCTCCGCCGGAGGCTGCAAGTGAGTTGTGAACGAGGGACTATGCGAAGAAGAGTTCACCAACCAACGCGGCCGCTTGCAAGAACTGCGTTGCGCGGAGCAAACGGGCGCACTAACAAGAAACCCGCCAGCCTCCGGGTTGGAATGTGAGAAACGACGATTGACCATCTCGTTCCCGTCTGTCTTATTTCTGTGGTTGCACCCCAACGGAACACGATCAGAATCGTCCAATTTTCGGACCGTAAGTTTGCGAGCATTCGTTTCTATATAGCTGAGTTTCGAGACCGGTAAATTTTCCCGACGACAAAAGGCACTACTATTCGGCGCCCCGCCTCTGGCTGAACACCTGCTCTCAACTATCAGAATAGAAAGCAAGTCCGACTTCGGCATCTTGCATGCTCGGCAAAAGAAATTATAACTACACAGGAGGAGACGCCATGAAGACAGGAACTACAGCAAATGATAAGGGACTATATAGTTCAGAATGCTGCAATTGTGAGGTGATCTTCGATCTCGGCGAGACGTTGACCCGTTGCCCAAAGTGCAGTGGACTGACTGTATGGGAATTCACCGGGGAGACTGTTACGCTGGTTGCCTGATGACACGAAGGTTCACGTTAAATCGAACCGTACATCCATTGCGACCCTCAGTTCTGGGCATATTTCTGGGCGGGGCTTCTTCATGCCCTTTCTGCGGGTCCGCCAAGGTGTGCCGGTCCCGGACGCATGGTGTTCGGGAGTGGATGATGAGATGTTGTACTGTCGTTCCCTGGAGATGCATTCAATGCGGGAGTCGGTTCTTCAGCTTTAAATGACCGGCTCCGCAACCCCCCTCTTATAATGTCAGTTGATGTAGATTGAGGCATGAGTTGCCGCCTTGCCATTACGGCGCTAAGCCTGGCCATTCTCTATGGGGTTTGCGCGCATGCGCAGAACCCTCCCGCAAAACGACCTTCTGTCGGAATTGCTTTAAGCGGCGGCGGAGCGCTCGGGCTCGCGCACATCGGTGTCCTGCGATATCTCGAAGACCATCGAATTCCCCTGGATGCAATCGCAGGAACCAGTATGGGCGGAATCCTTGGAGGACTCTACGCGACGGGTCACGATGCGGCAGAGCTCGAAGCTCTTGTCGGGAGGGCCGACTGGAACGAGCTCCTGCGCAGCACGCCGAAACATGAAGACCGGCCGATCGCCGAGAAGCAGGAATGGAACCGCGTCACTGGAATGTACGCAATTCCGCTGAGAGGCGGTTTCGCGCTGCCGAGCGGCATTAACTCGGGCCAACCCCTCGTCCGATTATTAAGCGGATCAACAGCCGCCTATTGGGATGTGCAGAGCTTTGATGACCTGCCAATCCCGTTTCGATGCGTGGCCGTGGATCTCGTTACTGGAGAACAGTTCATACTGCGCGATGGCCACCTGGTGGAAGCCATGCGTGCAACCATGGCAATCCCCGGCATTTTCACTCCTGTAGAGTGGAATGGGCGCATCCTCGCTGACGGGGGACTCGTCAATAACCTGCCGACGGACGTAGCCAGACAGATGGGTTCGGACGTGGTTATCGGCGTGACGCTGCGTCTTCCGGAGGTCGACGCCGGCGGACTCGACACACTGCCCACCATCGTCCGGCAGACAATGAACATTGCGGTACTTCAGAATGAAATGCGAAACGTGCCGCTGGCGAACATCGAACTCAAAATTCAATTGGATCGTCAGGGACTGATGGATTTCAACGATACGCACTCCTTGATACAGGCTGGTTACGATACCGCCCGAGCCAACAGCGCCGTACTTGATAAACTCGTCCTTTCTCCATCGGATTGGGAAGAGCATCTGCGTCTCCGTAAGTCTAGGGAAAGAAAGATTCCCTCAACCGGACCGCTGTTTAATGTGATTGCAAGTCATCCCGGCATTCAGAAGGACGCTCAGGCCGAGCTTTCCCGAAAAATCGGGCCGGAGACCTCCATCGCAAGCCTTGAAGCGACACTCAGCGGACTCACGGCCGCTACCGGCCTGCCCAATTCCTTCTACGGCTGGCATTCGGAAGGCGACCGCGCGGGGTACCAGGTGAAGCTCGAGACGCGCCAGGCCGCCGAGATCGCACTTCGTCCGTCGTTTTTTTACCATTACTCGGATGGAGAGCCGGGGCGGCCAACATTCAAATTTGCCGTCACGAGCGTTCCAAAGAACAGCTATAAGTCGCGGTTCATGGGCTCGCTCAGTCTGGGAAGCAATCCGGCGTTGACGTTCGAGTACTACCATCCCTTCAGTGGAAACGCCTACTTTGTGGCTCCCGGTTTTTCTCTGGAGCGCGTGCGCTTTTCGCAGTACCTCGAGGACTCACGCCTGGATGCGTCGCGGGATCGATTCTTCGGCTCTGTGTATTTCGGAATTGGAACTTGGCGCCACGTGCAACTGCGCGTCGGCGCACGCGCCGGTGTGGACAAGTACGGGGCGCCGGTTCCAGCCAATGGGATAGAGCCCACCGACACGGGGTTTGCCAACCCTGAAGTTGTTGGAATCATCAACACGCAGGACTCCGGGGTATTGCCTACCCGCGGCGTGCGTCTCAATGCTTCAACGGGCTACAGTTTCAGAGAACACGCATTCCCCTACCTCGAGTTGAACTTCGATCACTTCCATCCCGTCGGCGAGAAGTTCACCGCATTCGTCCGTGGACGGGCAGATTCCACCATGGGTACGAAAGTCTCGTTTTACGACCAGTTCACGGCGGGCGGCTTTAATCAGCTGGATGCTTACCGTTATCAGGAGATTCGTGGCGACACGCTGCTGATGCTGGGCGGTGGCTTCCTTTACCGCGGCATGAATCCCAACAACACCTCGTTTCGGCCACTGTTTGGCGCCTGGTACGATGCCGCCAGCATCGATTGGAAAACAGATACCTCGGATTTCAAGAACAGCGCTTCCGTCGGGGTGTTCAGTCCAACGCCACTTGGGCTCATTGGTCTTGCCGTAAGCTTCGACATGAATGGCTCCGCACGTTTCCGGTTGTCGCTTGGTAGTTTTTGGAACAGATCTTGAGAGACAATTCGACTCAGGGGGTCCAACTTCCTATGAAACGAATCACGATCCTTCTGCTTCTACCCTTGTCTCTCGCCCTGGCCGGAAAAGCGCTCGCGCAGACGCCGCGGGAATCACCGCCGCCCCCTGTTCTCGTAGTCAACGGCAACGCTCAGGTTGATGCTACTCCGGATGAAGCGACGGTCCGACTTGGCGTTGTACGTCAGGAAGCCACCGCACAGGCCGCGCAAGAGCAGGCCAACCGCGCCGCTCAGGCAATTCTTGCAGAAATGGCAAGGCTCGGCATTCCTGCAACGCGTATCCGAACCTCGCGGCTCACATTGACCCCGGTTTATGCCCCTCAACCGAGATCCGATTCCAGGGATGCCCCGCGCATTGTGTCCTATAGCGCTTCAAACCAGGTCGCAGTCGAACTCAACAACCTCACGCAGATCGGGCCCGTGATCGATGCGGGGTTGCGCGTCGGAGCAAATCACGTTGAAGGAGTACAGTTCCGGCTGAAAGACGATCTGCCCGTACGAGAGCAGGCGCTGAAACAGGCCGTCGCGGAAGCACGTCGCAAAGCCGAAGTGATGGCTGAAGCGCTCGGCGTGCGTCTGGTTGGCGTTCAGGAAGTGATGGAGAGTTGAGTTTCGGTTCTCTATAGAGTCGGGTATGCCGGCGTTGCGATGGCCGCGGCACGTGAAGACACCCCGACTCCCGTTTCTCCAGGTCAGCTGGAAGTCAGCGCCAGCGTGACCGTGAAGTACGTCATCGCGGCTCGTTGATTGATCTAATTTGGCGCATTGTCTGTGTATTGAACAGCCCGTTTTCCACGCCTTGCTTCAAGTGATTGGTAAGACGAGCCCTTGGTTTTGGCGCGGTGATTGCTCCTCAATAGGCAAGTCTCTTACGAACCGATCGTAAGATCAGATCGAAGAGACCAGAGGAGCCCGACCAAGGCGAGTTATTGACTTAACGTTAATTGACTCAAATTCTAGGGCTCCTCAAAGCAACGGAATGCCACGGGATGGACCTTATGCAAAGAGACCGGATCGTCCGGTGTGCGTAAGGTCCGAGGGGCTGCTGAAATAGCAGGACGCGATATTTTATCGCAGGCCAGCATCACAGCCCCTCACTTACCCTCCGTCAGCCTCCATTCAGAACGTTGCCCCGCCAGAGGAGTACACATGGAAACCTGTGAAGTTTGTGGAAACACCTACGACAAGACGTTTCAAGTCACACTTGGCGGAACGACACACATCTTCGACAGCTTCGAATGCGCGATCCACGCGCTTGCCCCGGCATGCAACCATTGCGGCTGCAGGATTCTCGGCCATGGTGCGGAGAATGAGCAGGGCGTGTTGTTTTGTGGTGCGTTCTGCGCGAGGCAGGGAGGCGTCGAGGGGATAAAGGACCGGGCATCGTGAATTAGTTGGCAATAGGCATTTCATTGGGATCTGGATGATCATGCGATGTTGAATCGTCATCCACACCGATCCTCACAACCACCCGATGGTCGGTCCCGTCATCGCGAAGCTTCAAACCACCTCTTTCAACCCGCTTGCCGTCACACTCGATACGGCATGTGCGGCCCGCCGACACGCGTTCAAGAGAAATTCGATAAACCGAAGAACGGAACCGGAAGGTGAGTTCTCCGGTCGACCATTCGTCAGGGATCTCGGGCCGCATATACAGCCGATCGCCTCTCAGATGGAACCCCAGCACGTCTTCAATCCAAACCCGATACATCCAGCCGGCGGATCCGGTATACCAGGTCCAACCGCTGGCGCCCATGCGAAGGGGTGATCCGGACACATCTGCCGCCACCGCATACGGCTCCCCGCGATACGCAGCCACTCCGGGCGGATCCTTCGCGCGTTCGGCGGGATTGATCATCTGAAGCAGACGGACAGCGAGAGCTCCCATACCCATTCGAGCGCGCGCCTGTGCCAGCCAGATCGCAGCGTGCGTGTACTGGCCGCCATTCTCACGTGTGCCGGGCGGGTACCCTTGAATGTAGCCGGGATGTGGAGTCGATGAATCGAACGGCGGTGTCAGCAGGAGCACGACGCCTTCTCTGGGTCGAACGAGTATCTCTTCTGCGCTATCCATTGCCCGGCGTATGCGGTCCTGATTAGTTCCTCCTGCAAGAACGGCCCAGGACTGCGGGAGCGAATCGATCCGCGC
>DASTBJ010000658.1:0-6143 GCA_035712125.1 Terriglobia bacterium | reverse complement strand
AGATCGTAAGTAGAAAGACATCTGCGTACTCCCAACGAGTGGATTTTTGAGGGTCACTCTAGGGCGTCTGAAGCCGCGGCACAACAGGATTCTAAGATCGGATAAAACAGATGATGCGAAACCCGCTTCCCACCGAGATCGAAGAGTATCGGGATATCTTCTGGCAACGCGATGAGCAGAATCGTGTCGAGACAGCCGTGCAGGCAGAACGCTTTATCGAACGTGTGGGCTTTGCGTCATGTTTGCTGGATTCGCGTCATCCTGGTCCATCGCTCTATGTTGCCGTGTGCGGGAGACGCGACGCCATCCTGCCCCGAAACGTTCAGAAGGATTCGGAAAGTAGTCAGACCTGGTACTTGAAAGACGAACTGCTGAGGCGCGGCAAAGTCTTCTACGGAAAACTCCATCGGGGCAAGGCGACATTCGTGGCGCCGCGCATGATTCCTTATTTGAATGCGCTGTGGGGTCTGCAGCGAAGGCAGGAGCGTCGCCTGAGTGCTTCGGCGCGGGCAATTTTGAGCGTGTTGCGAACAGAGTGGGAGATAGGCACGGCGGATCTCCGAGACGAATCCCGAGTTCGGGATCGTAAGGCATTCACGCATGCCATTGACGAACTCGACTGAATCCAGTGAAAGACTGTAGGTACAGTTGTACCAGCGGCTCCTATAATCGCACGGGGCAGTGAGTGGAAATTCCCCCCTTAACGAGTCAAAAAAGGAGATTGATGATGAAGGTGTTCGTTTCCGGTTTGGTCATGGTGTTGGCGCTCACGGCAGCTGGTAACACAGTGCTCGCGCAAACAATCAACACGGCAGAAATCGACAAAGAGGTTGCGCTGATGCGGGGTGATCTGCGCGCGAATAAGAAGAAGTTGATTTCCCTGAACATCCCTCTCACCGAAACTGAAGCAGCCAAATTCTGGCCGGTCTACGACCAATATGTTGCGGAGATGACAAAGCACTACGACAACTTTTATGGCGTCATCAAGGACTACGCTAACAATCAGACAACGATGACCGACGGTCAGGCAACAAGCTTGATCAAGCGATGGGCTGACATTCAGGTGCAGCAGGCGCAGACTCGGCAAAAATATATTCCCCGTGTTGAGAAAGTCCTGCCCGGAAAAAAGGCGGCTCTGTTTTTCCAGATCGACCGCCGCCTTTATGCGCTGATGGATATGCAGGTTACGACGCAGATCCCGCTGGTCACGCAGTAAACTCCAATGATCAGAGCGTGGACCGCATGTTACTCGAGGTGCCGCCAGCGGCTGGGATATAACACTTCAGTGTGTAGTCCATCACCATACGATCGGCGTTGAATCGCCAACCAAGAGTGCGGATAGTGCGTTTCATCCGTCGGATCCAGCCACGCGGAAGACCATCTCCATCGCGCTCGTAATAGAGCGGGATAACTTCATCCTTCAAGACCCTGTACAGGTCGTCGCCATCGCGAGCGTCATGCAAGTCCGTGTTTGAGTGAGTTCGTCCGAGGCCGATTGCAAAGCCGTTGAGTCCGTCATAGGCCTCGGCCCACCACCCGTCGAGAATCGAAAGATTCAGGCCCCCGTTTAGCACGACCTTTTGACCGCTCGTTCCGGATGCTTCAAGGGGACGCCGCGGGGTATTGAGCCAGACATCGACACCTTGCACAAAATGCCGGCCGACATTGATGTCGTAATCTTCGATGAAAATAAGGCGATCGCCGAGTGTGCTGTTATGCATCAATTGCGCGACCTGCTGGAGTACCGCCTTTCCCGGAACATCGTGTGGATGAGCCTTGCCTGCAAAGACGAACTGAACCGGACGTTTCGGATCGTTGACCATCTGGCCAAGTTTCTCGAGTTCCTTCAGGATGAGATTGGCCCGCTTGTAGGTCGCAAAGCGTCGGGCAAATCCGATTGTCAGCGCGTCAGGACTGAGCGCGCGCCCGACCTTTTGAATGAACTCCGGCCGTTCTTTACGCCGTTCGGCCTGCTCAACCGCAGACCGGCGAACGAACTCGAGCAGACGCGCCTTCAAGCTGAGGTGGGTTTCCCATAACTCCCCGTCGTCTACATTCTCGATTCTTCCCCAGGTCTCGGATTCGCCGCTTCGTTCGAGCCATCCGGGCCCAAGATGACGGTCGTAGAGTTTCGACATCTGAGGCGCCAGCCAGGTGGGAACATGGACACCGTTCGTGATATGGCCTATCGGAACAGCCTCCTCCGACTTACCTGGATACAGGCCTGTCCACATGGCGCGCGAGACCTGTCCGTGCAGCGCTGAAACTGCATTGGCCCGTCGCGAAATCTTGAGCCCGAGAACCGTCATGCAAAATTCTTCGTGCGCGTTGTACGGATTTTCCCGGCCAAGACTCAGCAGCCGCTCCGGGGATAACCCCAGACGGTCACGTAGCGGTCCGAGGTGTTCTTCCAACAGGAGGGGGTGGAAACGGTCGTGCCCCGCAGGAACGGGGGTGTGCGTCGTAAACACGACCTCCCGAGCCACCCGCGCAGCAGCTTCATCGAAGTCGATCCCCTCTTCCTGCATCCTGTCACGGATCGCTTCGAGAATCGCAAAGGCGCTGTGCCCTTCGTTCAGGTGCAGCACTCCGGGTGTGATGCCCATTGCCTTCAACGCACGAAAGCCGCCGACACCAAGAAGCAGTTCCTGACGGATGCGCACGCGTCCATCTCCACCGTAGAGGCGCGAGGTCAGTTCCTGATCTTCCGGAGCGTTTCCTTCGACGTTGGAGTCGAGCAGAAAGAGCTGAACCCGCCCGACCTTCATCCGCCAGACCCGCGCACGAATCGAACCGTTGCGCGTCTCCGTCTGGATCATGACGGGCTCGCCCCTGGTACCGATTGCAGGCTCCATCGGGGTTTCTTCGACGTTCGTCTCGAGGTAGTCCTCCCACTGCCATCCGTTCATATCGAGACGCTGGCGGAAATAGCCCTGGCCATAGAAGAGCCCGATTCCGATCAGCGGAATGCCAAGGTCAGACGCACTCTTGATGTGGTCTCCTGCAAGCACTCCCAGTCCGCCCGAATAGATTGGCATGGACTCATGGAGGCCAAACTCAGCCGAGAAGTAAGCGACCGGACGTGTACGTAAGGGTCCCGCATGTGTGGCTCCCCATGTGCGGTCTGCATGAACGTATTCGAGATGACGGCGGTAGGCATAATTGATCCGGCTGTGAAGCACCTGTTCTTCGGATCGATTTTCGAGGGCAGCCAGTGGGAATTCGCCAAGCAATGCGATCGGGTTGTGATTGAGCTGACGCCATCGAACAGGATCGAGGTCCCGGAAGAGGCTGGTGGAGTCCGAGTCCCAGCTCCACCAGAGGTTGCGTGCGATGGACCACAAACGCTCCTGCACCGGCGCGACGAAGCGGTCCAGCATGCGCGCTTCTGTGATGACCGGCGCGACCTGCGTCGCGGCCTGCGCCAGCATGCGTACTTCATCATCGTCAAATACCCTGGGCTTGATGGTTTGTACGACCAGAACACCCTGAAGCACCCCGCGATCAATCAGCGGCACCCCGACGAAGGACTGGTAAGGATCCTCGCCCGCTTCACTGAAATACTTGAAGCGCGGATGATTCTTCGCCTGCTCGACAGCCACGGGGCGTACTTGTTCGGCGACCAGGCCCGCGAGTCCCTCGTGAAGGGCGAGCCGCAGGACGCCGATGCATTCCCGTCGTAGTCCCAGTGTTGCTGCGAGCACAAGGTGCACGCGATCCGGTTCCAGCAAGTAAGCGGAACAAACGTCCGTTTCAAACCGGCGGGCAATCAACGCCACCACATTCATCAGGGTTTCAGCCGGCTTGCCAACCTCCTGCGCAAGGTCGGCCAGTTCTTCCATCGTTAACACATAATGTGCTGAGCGCTCCGTCTTGCTCATAAGAGTATCCACCTGTGGAGATCGAGTATTCGGCGATGAAACGTAATGTCGGGGAGGACGAATAAAGGCATAATCAGCCTCACTTTCAATTCATGCATTCCGTGACGCCGATGTCCGCCTGAGAGCTTTGCGTACTGCGTTGTACGTGCAGTCCCCGTTGTAAACGACCAGGCGAACCGGCGTCAAGCGAACAAACGGAAAGACGTTCCTGAGACGCGTCCCGGGTTTAAGCTGAAAGGGATGTCTGCAGTAGCCGCTAACTCTCGAGCCGGTAAGGGAATTACGGTGATGGTGCTGTCTATCGTGTGTTTCATAGCGGCACGAACACACGCAGATCCGGACCTGTGGGGGCACGTTCGGTTCGGCCAGGATTTGCTGACCGAAGGATTCAGCACAACGGATCCTTACTCGTATGTGACCGGTGATCAGCCCTGGATCAATCACGAGCTTCTGTCGGAAATATTCATGGCCGCAGCCTTTAATGGACTCGGTGCGCCCGGTCTCGCAATCCTCAAGCTTGGACTCATCCTCATCACCATTGGATTGCTTTACCGGCGGTTGTTGCGTCAGCAATTGCATCCACTACGAGCAGGTATTGTCGTTGTGGTTGTGCTGATGCTGATGTCGGTCGGCCTTTGGACGATTCGACCCCATCTCTTCACCTACCTCTTCTTTCTTTTGACACTACTGCTTGTTGACGCAGCAGAGCGGAAAAGCAAATGGGCATTTTGGGCATTGCCTGCAGTGATGCTGGTTTGGGCGAACACTCATGGAGGATTTCTCGCGGGACTCGGCATTGTCGGAGTCTGGGCGGTAGCCCACCTTGTTTTGGCGGGGCTCTCGCCACCCGTTAAAGAGACCGCGCCACACGGACCGATCGCCCTCGTGCTGTTGGTCGTGGCGTGCACGGGTGCGACGCTGCTGAATCCTTACGGCGCAAATCTTCTTGTTTTCCTGCTTCGAACCGCGACCGTCGCGCGACCCGAAATCGGTGAATGGCAGCCGATTTCAATCGGATCGCCGGAAGGTATTGCCTGGATCGTGGCGCTTGGGGCGACTATTGTTGCGCTCATCCGGACGAAACAGATGCGGAGACCCGCTCTGCTCGCGGTGTTTGCCGTTACTGCACTGCTGCCGTTATCCGCCTTGCGGCACGTTCCGTTATTCGCTCTCTCGTTTGCGGTGCTGATCGGCGAACACCTTGCGGAGGCGTGGAATCGTTGGTCGCCGCCGGATCGCTCATCTCAAAGACCTGTGCCGATGGCTGCAACGTGGTTATTGGCGGCAGCATTCCTTGTTGCGGCAGTACCGCGCCTTCTCTGCATTCGTATCGAGCCATCATTCGTTCGCTTTCCAGCGAAGGCCGTGGCAATGATGCGTGCCTCCGATGTGCGGGGAAATGTGGCAACGTTCTTTGATTGGGGGGAGTACATCATCTGGCACCTGGGTCCGCAGGTCCGCGTTTCGATCGACGGCCGGCGAGAGACGGTTTACTCACCCGAGTCATATGCAAAGAGCATGGCGTTTCTGTACGGCATAGGTCAGTGGGATGCGAATGTCGATGACGTTCGAACGGACATGGTGTTGATAGGCCGCGATCAGCCGACCTATAACCTCATGCGCTTGAAACCTGGTTGGCAGCTCATATATGAGGATTCTGTAAGTGCACTGTTCGCCAGGCCCGATTCTCCTCAGCTGAAGTCCCTGCGCGGCGCGATCGCGCCAGACCTTCCGCCCGATGGTGCGGGACTCTGTTTTCCCTGAGCGGTTGCACGTAGCATCAGGACTTTCTTCACTGAAATGAATTTTCTTGTTGGAGCCCAGCCAGTGTTTTCAGTAATATCGTTGGGTTTTCCCTGGAGGGATGTTCCCGTCAGGGAGGGTTTGCTTAGAGCACAGGAGTAAATGGTTCGTGCCGACGTTTAATCAATTGGTTCGACAAGGGCGTAATAAGCCCCGATACAAGACGAGTAGTCCTGCTCTGCAGGAGTCTCCGCAGAAAAGAGGCGTGTGTACTCGCGTATACACGCAAACGCCAAAGAAGCCGAATTCGGCCCTTCGCAAAGTTGCACGTGTGCGTCTGACCAACGGGATCGAAGTAACAACGTACATCCCTGGTATCGGCCACAATCTGCAGGAACACTCCATCGTCTTGATCCGTGGGGGTCGCGTAAAGGATTTGCCGGGTGTCCGCTACCACATTATTCGTGGAACGCTGGACGCTTCGGGGGTGGCCAATCGGAAGCAAGGCCGCTCCAAATA
>DASTBJ010000657.1:0-6813 GCA_035712125.1 Terriglobia bacterium | reverse complement strand
GGAGGATTTGTCCAATTTCAAAATTCCCCATTAGAATCCGCCATCTATAATCTCCGCCATGATCAACCGTCGACAGTTTCTTGTCTCCTCCGCAATTCTGGCCGGTGTCCCAATCCCCGCGGCACCGAAATACGACGTATTAATCCAGGGCGGCCGGGTCCTCGACCCCAGCCAACGTCTCGACCGCATCATGGACATCGCCGTGCGCGACGGGAAGATCGCGGCGCTCGAGACCAACATCGCCGCTTCGGACGCGATGGACGTTTTCGACGCCAAGGGACGGATTGTCACGCCAGGGCTCGTCGATATTCACGCCCATCCCCGTCCCGGTGAAGTCTCCCCGCAGCAAATCCTGTCCAACGGAGTAACCACTGTTGTCGACGGCGGGTCGCGGGGGGCCGATGGCATTCAGGATATGGTCGGTGTCGCCCGGAACGCGCCGAATCGTGTTCGGATCCTGATAAACGTGTCGCGTCTGGGCAATCAACCCGGCGGTGAGCTGCTCAACTTCGACACAGCAAATGCGGAAGCGGCGCGAGCGGCGATTCGGATCCACCGAGATCTCATCGTTGGCGTGAAAGCGCGGCTCTCACGCCCGCTTGCCGGCGATCGCGATCTCGAGACCGTACGGCGCGCGCATGAGGTCACTCGCCCGTTCGGAATTCCCGTGATGGTTCACATTGGAGACACCAGATCACCGCTGCCTGACATCCTTGCGCTGCTGCGGGAAGGCGACATTGTCACGCATGTCTATGCCCCGCCGCCCAACGGGATTCTCGATAACAACGGGCGTGTCCTGCAACAGGTGCGAGATGCCCGACGGCGCGGGATTCTCTTCGACATTGGAAACGGCCGTAATGGACACATCACCTGGGAGGTTGCCGATCGCGCGCTGCAGCAGGATTTTCTGCCCGACACGATTTCATCTGACCTGAACGGCGCCGGCCTTACCGACCAGGTTTTTGATTTTCCAAACGTGCTTTCCAAGTTCCTGATGTTGGGAATGACGCTCGATCAGGTTATCGCTCGCGGCACTGTCAATGCCGCTAAAGCCATTCCCGCTCTGAAAGACTTCGGCACGTTGCGAAAAGGAGCGGTCGCGGATATCTCTGTTCTCGAGCTCGCTCAAGGCAACTTCGAGTTTGTCGACAACGTCAATACGAAGCGAACCGGCCGCCAGAAACTGTTCGCGCGCGCCGTGTTTGTAGCGGGCAGACGGTGGACGCAGTGAATTACCAGAGGTTGTAATACCCGTCGCGTTCGAGGAGTTCCAGCGGACGGCCAAACAGTGCGGATAAACGTGGAGCCGTCAATATCTCGTGCCGAGGGCCATCCGCGACTATCGTTCCCTGAGACATTAAAATCACCCGCTCGATCTCCGGGATTAGATCAGAGAGATGGTGGGTCACCATGACGATACCGATTCCCGCCTGCGCCAGCTTCCGCAGAATACTCCCCAGCTCGTATTGAGCAGACAGGTCAAGAGCCGTTGATGGCTCATCAAGGATCAACGCGCGCGGCTCGTGAACGAGAGCGCGTGCGAGTAACGTCCGGCGTGCCTCGCCCGACGACATCTCATCCGTGAACCGATCCGCCAGGTGAGAAATCTCCATCATCTCCAGAGCGCGATCGGCGCTACGGACCATCTCCGGAGTTACCTCCTGATAACCCCAGATGCCGATCGTGGAAAAGAATCCGGACAAGACGATTTCGCGACCCGACACCATGCGGGTGCAACGCTCCATCAGATCGCTCGATACAATGCCGAGCATCTTCCGGAGTTCGAAAACATTCCAGTCATCCCTGCCGAAAACCCGCACCCACGATCCGTCCTCAACGACCGGATTGCACTCCTTCGAGATGGCTTTGACCAGGGTAGATTTTCCGCACCCGTTCGGGCCGAGGATTGCAACGTGCTCGCCAACCGCAATCTTCAAAGACACGTCTCTTACGGCAGTGACGTTGCCGCGAATGATGGAGACATGCTCAAACTCAATCAATGCCGGGTTGGTCATGAACAAAATTCCCTGAACCGATTTCCTTTGCGTTCCGTCTTAAGTAACGGCAGGCGGGAAAACTGGCAGCTGAAAATTAAATGAAACTTTCGGTACCACATCATCGTAATAGGTCATGAAGATTATGAACGCGACAAGCTCAATCCCTCCGTCCACGTGGCTGAAGACAGACCGTCCTGTCATTCCGGTCAACCCGGCCACGTGGGGTTATTTACCTGAAGTGGAAACCGCGCTGCATCGCGGCGTGTCAGCGAAGGCAGATATTCACCATCCAGGATTTTATGAAATCGAGCTCGGTGATCACTGGTACTACATCCACGTTTCCAACCGCCTGCGAGCAGTGTACATCGTTGCGGCCCAACGTCGGTTGATTCCCGCTCAATCCGGATTCCTGGCGCATCAAGCTGCCTGCTAAAAAACCATCTTTCAGCAATTTAGCCCTGGCCCGACTGGAGTAAAATGCCGTCGGCATGATGAAACTCGTCGAATCAGGGTCCGGGCTCGGAACGCTCCTGCTCCACGGTATTGAGTTGCGGCAGGTCCGCTACGACATCCATCGTTATCAGGGCATGATGGAGGGTTCGGGGTTGCCTATTCCCGGGCTATTCCGGATCGAAGGTTCCATCGATTTCGATTCCGCCCACGACCCGCCCGAGTGGATCAACGTCCCCCTGACGTTGAGGCTGGACGACGGACGCGCTTTGGGAATCCTTGTCGCCGACAGCACCGGACGCATTCTCAGCGAGGGGCACGGTCCACTGAAGTGCTTATGTTGCTAAGACGGATCTCCTATTCGGTGAGCCAGCGAAGCCATTCCGGCGCCTGCCAGGCGACGGGCTGCCAGTTCCAGCCGGACTGGGTTACCGCTGCAACCAGCGGCGACTTCATTTCCTGAAGATCAAAGGTGTGGGTATAGCTCAGCTCCGGTTTCGCTCGTCCTTCCTTATCGAGGCAGCGACAGGCCCCTGGAACTCATCAGGTAGACGCTGATGACGGAAATAAGGGCAGAGACGGAGAAGATTCCAAGCCAGACCGCCAGCCCGATATTGTTACGCAACAATGTGATCATGATGAGGCGACGTCCATCGGGAGTCCGATCTCCTTCCGGCGCTGGTCGAGCTCCGCGAGAACCTTTTCGCCGGCTCGAATTTCGACCGCGAAAGCCGCGCCCTCGCCCCCACTGGTGGCGCCGGACCCCCACATATACCAGGCATGAATGGCCCAGCCCCTGAGCCAGACATAGATTGTGGGATCCCTGTCCTCCACATGCGCCGCAGCCATGCCGGTAAGCTGGTGTGCCATGTCCTTAACACGCCATCCGAACTCGCAGGGCCAACCTGTGATCTGAAGGATCTGCGTCTCGGCTTCTTCGAATCGGCGATAGTCCGCCAACACCGCCACGCGTTCAACTGCTTCCTCATATCGAGACGGATCGGCGATGACTCCCGCCGGCACCGGCGGCGGTGGGGACAGGATCCTGGGTGGCGGCGCCGCCCGCGGTAAAGGAACGAAAGCGCCCAGTTCGAAGAACTCGCGCATGGCGCCCGAGCGAGGTCCGTCTCGCGCATCGAGTCGAAACGTCATCCTTTCAATCGTGCCGACGCGTTCCCAGTCGATCCATATTTCCTGCGTGGGCCACTCCATCCCCATCTGCAGGATGAGACCCGATTCCCCGGCATGATGGGCAACTCCGTTTGCATCGGTGAACGCCTGCGTCACGGTGACGCGGTGCCTGGACATCAGGTGATCAATCACGGTTCCCATGGCGATGCGCTAAACGGTGACTCCAAGTGCGGACTTGACGTCCTTCTCAATCGCATCAGGCCTGGTCTGTGGCGAGTACCTCTTTAACGGCTTACCCGCACGGTCCACAAGGAACTTCGTGAAGTTCCACTTGATGCGCCTGGTTCCCAGGAAGCCAGGTCTGGATTTCTTGAGGAATTCGTACAACGGGTGCGCGGCCGGCCCATTGACCTCAATTTTGGAAAACATCGGGAATCGGACTCCGAACTGCAGATCGCAAAAGCCGCGAATTTCCGCGTCGGTGCCCGGCTCCTGCTTCCCGAACTGATTGCAGGGAAACCCGAGGACTTCAAAGCCATTCTTTCCGAACCGCTCGTACAACTCCTCTAATCCGCGGTATTGCGGCGTAAAACCGCACCGGCTCGCGACATTGACGATAAGCAGAACCTTCCCCCGATAATCGGCGAGCGAGACGTCGTGCCCGTCGATGGTTCGCACCTTGAAATCGTAGACCGTCATCGTTTCCCTGAGCCTTTCATGTTGTCTGCTCGTTCACAGTCAAGGCGATCAGCGTAACACCGGCCGTCAGTTTATGGCGCGATTGTGGTGCGGATTTCCTCAGGGCGAGATTCGTCAAACAGTTTTTACAGAGCCCCTTAATCCTTCGTCGACCGATCCTGTCTATGCCGCCAGGAGGTAAGAGAAATCATGAAGAGAGTTGCCCTGGCCGCGATGCTTTGCGGCACATTGTGTACACCCTTGTTTGCACAAGGGCCGATCAACACACGGCAGGAAAACCAAAAGGCCCGAATTCGACAGGGCGTCAAAAACGGTGAATTGACGCGGAACGAAGCGCGTCAGCTCGCAAAGGAACAAGCGAGAATCCGCACACTCGAGAAGAAAGCGAAGTCCGACGGCGACATCACGCGGAAAGAGGCCAGGAAGCTTGACCGCTCTCTCGACAAGGCCAGCCAACGGATTCTTAAACAGAAGCAGGACAACCAGGACCGCCAGTAAAATCGGGGCCAGACTACTCGTTTACATTTTTTTGGAAGTGGAGTACGTAAACGAGTCGTCCGGCCGCGATTTCTTTATACTCTGCAGTCCATGAGCCTCCGCAAATCCGGACACGTCGTTCTATTCGGCCTCGTCACGTTCACATTACTCGTGGTCCGTGTTTCGCACGCGCAGCTGCCAGAAACAATCGACGACAAGGAGTTCTGGCGCCTGGTCACAGACATGTCGGAAGCGGGAGGAACCTTCCCGCAGCAGTTCATGTCCAACGAAGACTCCGCGCAGTTCGTCATTCCGTCTTTGAAGCAGGCAACGCGGCCCGGAGGCGTCTATATCGGCGTTGGTTCCGAGCAGAATTTCACGTATATCGCTGCCGTCCGGCCCAGGCTCGCGTTTATTGTCGATATCCGGCGCGACAATGTTTTCGAACATCTGATGTACAAGGCGTTGTTCGAATTGTCGGAAAACCGCGCCGACTTCATTTCGCGATTGTTTGCGCGGAAGCGGCCGGACGGGCTGAATGCCGGTATGGGTGTGAAGACGCTGTTCGACGCCTTCCGCCCGATCGAGGTCGATGCGTCTGTTTACGAAGCGAACGTTCGCGCGGTGATGGACCGCTTAACGAAAGACCATGGCTTCCCTCTCACCGATGCCGACCGCGCGGCCGTCATCAAGACACTCGACGCGTTCCGGACTGCGGGTCCGTATTCTCTAAAGGGTTTCGGCGATACAACGAATCCCACCTACGCGGAACTCATGTCCGCGACCGACCTTGCGGGCAGCCTTCAGAGTTACCTCGCTTCGGAAGAAAACTTCAGGGTTGTCCGCGAACTCGAGCAGAAGAATCTCATCCTGCCGATTGTGGGTGACTTCGCCGGCGATAAGGCGCTGGTCGCCATTGGGCGTTACGTCAGAGAGCGAGGGGCTATCGTCAACACGTTCTATGTATCCAACGTTGAACGGTACCTCTTTGAGCAGGGAGAGCGGAGACGGCAGTTCTACTCGAATGTTTCGAGCCTTCCGGCGGATGCGTCGAGCAATTTCGTTCGCGCGGTGACCAGCGATATCAGTCGCCGATTGGATATTCCGATACCGGACCAGCCGACGAAGTGGCGAACATTTCTTTTCGGAATGCAGGACAGCGTGAGAGGTGTCACCGACGGGCGGGTGCAAAACTATGCCCAACTCTTTGAGGTGGGACGCCGTTAGAGACATGTCAGGCGGACACGTTGCAGCGTCCGCCTGTTTCTGCTTACAACCAATTAGTTCTTGACCGCAGGCAAAGTAGACGGATCGGCAGTGTTAAGGCAGGTGGGATGGCCGAATCCGCCGGCACTGGCTGGAGCGATCGCCCGGGCGTTGCCTGGGTTTTCGATATCGTAGACGATATTGTCCGGCCGGTTGGCATCTCCGGATACGCCCGTTACTCCCAGGAGATGGTCTTTATCCAGGAGGTTGCGAACTCTCCACGCGATCATGTGGTCCGCGCAAGACGTATCCCCGCTGACGCCAAGTCCACCCTGGACCACCTTGCCGCTGCCGTAGAGCGCGAGACCACCGCCGAAAACGTTCACACCGCCGACCCTCTGAGTCACCATCGGATCGTTAACCGTTCCAAAACTGGCTGCTGCGCCGGCATACGCGACAGCCGGATTGACCGGATTGCTCTCCTGAAGCCCGAACAAACTCCCACCCGGTTGAACCGCGGTGTAAAGGTTCGCCGTCGAAAGAGCAAGTCCGTTCGTCGCCGCTCCGCTAGCCGCTGTGCTATCCAGATTGAACGAGTTCGCGGTGTTTGCCTTCTGCGCCGAAATGACACGGCTACCGGGCCACTGAGCCGCCCTATTCGTCCCGGAAAACGCTACGGCGCACACGATCCCACTGCGATCGACAATCGTCGCCCACATCTGCAGATTCAATCCGCTGGCCTCCGACGAGACTGCTGAATTCAAAGCGGCCTGCAATTGGGCGTGGGTTGGAAGATCCCCGCAAGTCGCTTGCGCATAGACAGGGATGATTCCCACGGAGAGAACGAACAGCA
>DASTBJ010000656.1:0-3632 GCA_035712125.1 Terriglobia bacterium | reverse complement strand
ACGCCGCCGGCAAAGGGCAAAGATCCCGACGTCGCTCCGCAGTCCGTGGCGGACACGGAAGAGTTTCTCCGGGGTTTCAGAACGTCGTTCAACTATATGATGCTCTTCGTCATCAACAATCCCAGAGCGTCTGTCATACAGACCGGAAGCGAATCGGTGGATATGCGACGAGCGGACATTCTCGAGATTCGTGATGCCCAGAAAAATTTGCTTCGTGTCTATGTCAATCGGGAAACCCGTCTCCCCTTGAAGACCCAAACAAGACTTGCGGACGAGACATTCACAGATGAACGGGTCTACGCCAACTGGCACCGGTTTGACGGTGTCATGACTCCCTTGAAGGTGAGTCGATCCAGAGATGGCGTTAAACTCCAGGAACTGTTCATCGACACCGCTGTCTACAACCCTGGTTTTCCAGATAGCCTGTTTGCCCCGCCGGTCAAAAAATAGGGATTCAATGAACGCTCCCATGCACTCGACGACCATTATTTGTGTCCGGAAAGACGGCAAAGTTGCGCTGGCGGGCGATGGCCAGGTGACGCTCGGGGATACGGTGATCAAGCACGGCGCAAAGAAGATCCGGAGGCTGTACAACAACAAGATACTTTCCGGATTTGCCGGGTCCTCCGCCGACAGTTTCGCGTTGTTTTCTCGCTTCGAAGCCAAACTGGAGCAGTTTCACGGCAACCTGAGTCGCGCTGCCGTCGAGCTTGCGAAGGACTGGCGAACGGATCGATCGCTTCGCCATCTGGAAGCCGTGATGGTCGTCGCTGACGACAAGAACTCGTTCCTGATCGCCGGCAATGGAGATCTCATCGAACCTGATGACGGACTGATTGCCATCGGTTCCGGCGGGCCTTACGCGCTCGCAGCCGCACGCGCTCTGTCCAGGTTCACATCTCTCAGCGCACGCGAAATCGCTCAGGAAGCGATGCAGATCGCCGCGAAGATCTGCATTTACACCAACGACAGCTTGTCCGTGGAAGAACTCTAAGGATGACAGAAACGAGCCTTTTCTATGTTGCCTGAACCCATCGAATCAGCGCACCCGGACGAAATGACTCCGCGCGAGATCGTTCGCGAGCTCGACAAATACGTCATTGGCCAGGCCGCTGCGAAACGTGCCGTCGCCATCGCGCTGCGCAACAGAATCCGGCGGCAGAAGCTGATGCCGGAGATGGCCGAAGAGGTGATGCCCAAGAACATCATCATGATCGGCCCGACCGGTGTCGGAAAGACGGAACTCGCCCGGCGTCTGGCAAAGCTGGCGAACTCTCCGTTCCTGAAAGTGGAAGCGTCGAAGTTCACTGAGGTCGGTTACGTGGGCCGCGACGTGGAATCCATGATTCGCGATCTCGTGGAAATTTCGATCGATATGGTTCGCAGCGAGCGTCTCGCGGAGGTTGAAGAAAAGGCAGAAGCCAACGTCGAGGAGCGGATACTCGACCTGCTCCTACCGCCTCAGGTTTCCCGTGACGGGAGTGACGATGTTTCCAGAGCTGCCAGCGATCACGCACTCCGAACGCGCGAGAAACTGCGGGCACAGTTGCGCGACAACAAGCTGGACGAGAGAACCGTCGAAATCGAAGTAAAAGAGAGGAACTTTCCAGCTTTTGAGATCGTTTCGAACCAGGGCGTCGAGGAAATGGACATCAATCTGAAGGATATCCTTCCTCCGTTATTCGGACAGCGCACCAGCAAACGCAAGATGAAGGTATCCGAGGCCATGGACTATCTGCTGCAGGAAGAAGAACAGAAACTGGTCGACATGGACCAGGTAACGCGCATCGCCGTGGAACGAGTCGAAGACAATGGCATTATCTTTCTCGACGAGATCGACAAAATCGCAGGTCGGGAGTCCGGCCACGGTCCCGATGTAAGCCGCGAAGGTGTACAGCGCGATATCCTGCCCATCGTCGAGGGCACCACGGTGAACACACGCTACGGCATGGTGCGAACCGACCACATTCTGTTTATCACAGCCGGAGCCTTCCACGTCAGCAAGCCCGCAGATCTCATCCCCGAGTTACAAGGCCGATTCCCGATCCGCGTTGAACTCGACTCACTTACAGTTCAGGATTTCATCCGAATTCTAACGGAGCCTCAGAACGCCTTGATCAAGCAGTACACGGCACTGTTGGAAACCGAAGGCGTGAATTTGACCTTTCAACCGGATGCTGTGGAAGAAGTCGCTCGCTTCGCGGCGCTGGTGAATGAGACAACGGAAAATATCGGCGCACGACGGCTCCATACGATCCTCGAGAAACTGCTCGACGATATTTCCTTCGAAGCACCGGACCTTAAGAAGAAAAACATCCGTATCGATGCGGCTTACGTGCAGAAGATGCTGGCCGAGATCGTCAAGGATCAGGATCTCAGCCGCTATATCCTGTGAAGCTTCGAGCTCCTGCCGCAGCCCTTGTTTTCGTCGTGGCTGTCGCCTGCGGTAAGGTCGGCGATCCGAAACCCCCAATTAATCGCACGCCGCTGGCGGTCAATGACGTCAGGGCAGGGCAAACCGGTCATACCGTGACATTGTCGTGGACCAATCCTGCGAAATACGTCGACAACAACGCGGTCACCGATCTCGCTTTCGTGAATATCCTGCGCGATGGCGTTGTGATCGCGAGAGAAAAAGCTGGACCGCCCGGGCAGCCGCAATCTTACGCGGTCGACGTCTCCAATGCCGTGGACGCTGAGTCGACGTTTGCTGTGCAAATTGAGACGAGCCGTGGGAGAACTTCTCCGGTTTCGGCGCCAGTGACATTTCGATCGAAAGATGTTCCGGGGCCTCCGGTCGGACTTCAGGCAACCGTGGACCAGGAACGGATCGTTCTCATCTGGATGGCCCCGCAGCTTAATTCCAACCTGGCAGACTTCTATTTTGTACAACGGTCGGACCGGCCGCCTGAGCAGGTCAAAGGCACGAGCTATGAGGATTCGGATTTCGAACCCGACAAGAAGTACGAGTACACGGTGACGGCTGTTCGCACGGGAGATCCTCCGGTGGCAGGACTGACCGGGGTCTCGACGTCGGTCGTCGCGACCGACAAAGTGCCTCCCCGTGCACCGACGGGTCTAACCGTCGACGCCGCCGGCGCCGGAGCAGTCTTCGTCAAATGGGATCGCAACAAAGAGCGCGACGTGAGTGGCTATCTTGTTTATCGCAGCGACCAGGCGAAGCCCCTGTATCCCCCTACCGCGGTCGACGGAGTCTCCGATAGCAATTACCGTCCCGGGCTCTCTTATCAGGTCGTCGCTGTGGATAAATCCGGCAATGAGAGTGAGCGTTCCGCCCCTCAAGCCGGCCCATAGAAAATCGGGATGGCCCGCCTGGCCCGGATTCTCTCAGGGCTGCGTGTAGATCGGACTTGAAAAGACCGGTGTGTCGTAATCCCTGCCATGTTTGTTGGGATGAACCGTAATGAGATCGCGAGTTTCGCGCAGGACAATCGGGCCGATCGTTGTCTGAGGCCCGTCAACCACTACAGTTCGAACGGCGGCTTTCAGACTTTCTGGCGAACAGCGCTCCGCCCAAACATTCAATTGATAACGTCCGAAGGGCAACTCGGGAATCCTGAATGCACCGGGCGAAGAAAGCTGGATGAAATACGGAGTTTCAACGACGACCA
>DASTBJ010000655.1:0-8703 GCA_035712125.1 Terriglobia bacterium | reverse complement strand
GACCAGAAGCGATGCGTCCGGGTGGGGTGAATCGTTGTGGGCTTTAGTCACCAGTACTAGTTCACGCACGGCTGACTGGACGTCGGTATCCGCGCCCGCCTCTTTAAGGCATCGTTCCGCCAGCAGAGCGCTTTGCTCTTCGTTATCGGCCGCATGGGTGTCGTAAATCGCGTCGTGGAACCACAAACCCAGCTCTACGGCCGGCGGCTGACGGGCGAACTGTCGGGCCGCATCAAATTCATTAAGACATTCGGAGATATGACGCGCCGTGTGGTAGTGACGATGAGGCTCCCCGTAGAGCTTCGCCAGGGTATTGAACCACTCGCTGCCGTCACCCTCTTGTGCGACGCTTTGCCATAAAGTGGTCCATCGCTGCAGATCCAGCCCGTTCATGAGTTATGCTCCAGGAGACGCTGGTAGACCGGCGCAGGCACATATTTGCGGACAACCTTCTTCCAGCCGGCAGGCCCGATCAAACCCTTCACCATGCTGGAACTGATCTCAGCAATGTCGCGTGGCGGCATGAGAAAGACGGTGCAGATCTTTGAATCGAGGTCGTCGTTGATGTGACGCATGCTGCGTTCGAATTCGTAGTCGCTGACGGAGCGGATGCCGCGAAGAATGTGGCTGGTGTTGATGGACTGTGCGTAGTGGATTAGAAACCGGTTCGAGAAGGTTGTTACCGAGACGTTGGGGATGGACGCGATCGAATCGCGGAGCATCGCGAGGCGGTCTTCCAGCGGGAACGTGTACTTCTTCTCTGGATTCACGCCGACCGTCACGACAAGCCGGTCGAAGAGGCGTGCCCCCTGCTCGATCATCCACAGGTGGCCATTGGTGATGGGGTCGAAACTGCCTGCGTAAACTCCGATGCGCTGTATCTTCATAGATGGAGTTCCTACTGTTTGAGATTGGATAAGTACAACAATCATCGTACAGCAGTCATCGGACAGCCGAATATTTTGGGGGAATCGTATCCTCCAATGTTCGGCTTTCCGATGACTGTTGTCCGGTGACTGTTGTACTTATCCAATCTCACCTGGCCCGACTCAACGGGCGTGGAAATCGTCCTGGCCACGCAGTTTTGTCTGAATCCGCCGCACGTCTTCCTCCAACTCCTCGACGTCGGCCCGGACTTCCCGCCCACCCAGGAACGTCCCGACGATGTCCTGGACAGACGCCCGCAACACGGCCTCCTCCACCGGCTCTGTCGACTCCGCAATCCTCACAACCGAAAAGTCGGCGCGTTTTCCGGATTCGAGGCTGCCGAGGTCCCTTTCCATTCCCAGAGCGCGCGCGCCCTCGATCGTCGCCATGCGAAACGCTTCATCGCAGGACAACGTCTGTTGTTCGACGACAGCCCGCATCTCTGCGAACATGTCGATCGACTCATTGCTTGCCACGCTGTCTGTGCCCAGCGAGACGGGAATTCCCCGCGCACGCATCTCCGAGACCGCAGCCACCCGATGCCGAAGATAACTGTTGGACCTGGGACAGTGAACAACAAACGACGCGGTCTCGCGGATACGCTCCAGGTCGTGCGGGTCGACCTCCACAGCGTGAGCGAGGAGCATGTCCGCACCCAGTAATCTCACGCGATCCAGGTATTCCACCGGGCTGCACTTCCGCGCGACGACTTCGATTCCCCGCTTTCGATGGGCTTCCGCAAACGGGCCTGCACCATCCTGCACAAAGGCTGTTTCTTCCCGTGATTCCGCAACGTGCGACGTCATCCGAAGCCGCTCACCACGCGCGTAATCGCGCACTTCCTCATAAAGTTTCCGGGAAACGGTATAGGGAGCGTGTGGAGATATGCCCAATCTCTGGGTGGCCGTCTCTTGCGGCCGATAGCGATCCACCTTCACTCTGAGGCTGGCCATGGCCTCTGCGGCCATCGTTTCAGCGGGTCCAAACACCTCCTGGTAAGCAACACCCTGCAAGCCGAACTCCAGCATCGCGTCCCAGCCGGTTCCGATATCCATGACTTCCCCAACTGCCGTCACGCCGGCGCGGATCATCTGAGCTGCGCCCAGCCGCGCGGATACCCTGAATGCATCCGGCGTGCATCTCTGGTATTTGATGTGGACGAGGCGTGCGATCCAGTCGGCAAAAGTAAGGTTCTCAAGGAGCCCCTGAAAGAGCGTGAGTTCCAGGTGAGCATGGGCGTTGACGAAGCCCGGCAGGATTGCACATCCCGCGAAGGTGGCGCGCCGCGCGTTCGAAGGCGGTGGCCCCGTTCCCACAGATGCGATGCGGTCGCCTTCTACGGCGACCCATGCGTTGCGCATGGACGGTACGGTTGCCGGGCAAACCCAGTCCGCTTCGTACACGATCATGCGCCAAACACCCGGGTCTTGACGGTCACGCTTTCGAGGAAAGGCTCTTTGACGCGATAGCCAAACCCGGGTTCCGGAGACTGCGCGATCGTCCCATCGGGAGAAACAAGAACGGGGGGATCGATGACGTCTTCAGCCCAATAACGCCTGCTTGCCGTGACGTCACCCGGCAGGGAAAAATTCTCGAGGCTGGACAGCGCGATATTGTGCGCGCGTCCAATGCCGGATTCCAGCATGCCGCCACACCAGACCGGAACGCCGTGGTCACGACAGACATCGTGGACTGTGCGGGCCTCGCGAAAACCTCCCACGCGTCCAAGTTTGATGTTGATGATGCGGCAGGCGCCAATGGAAATAGCTTTCCGGGCGTCCTCGGCGGAATGGATCGATTCATCCAGACAGATCGGGGTCCGGATCTGTCGCTGCAACTGCGCATGGTCAATCATGTCTTCGTCGTGCAGCGGCTGCTCGAACATCATCACGTCAAACGCATCCATCTGTTTGAAACGATCGATGTCCGCGAGCGTGTACGCGGAGTTCGCATCGCACATCAACAGAATTCGTGGAAACGCCGCGCGCACCTGTCGTACCACTTCCAGATCCCAGCCCGGCTTTATCTTGATTTTGATACGACGGTAACCCGAATTGAGTTCGTTCTGGATGACTTCGAGCAGTCGGTCGATCGACGGCTGGATGCCGATCGAGACGCCACACGCGATCTGTTCAAGCGAACCTCCGAGGATTTTCCAGAGTGGCAGCTTCCTGCGCCGCGCCTCCAGGTCCCAAAGAGCCGCTTCCAGGCCACCTTTGGCCATGTTGTGGCCGCGGATTCCCTCGACGAGACCGGCAAAGTTATCGGGGCCGTCGATCTCTTTTCCCAGCACACGCGGAACAACGAAGTCACTCAGGATGTGCCATGCGGTATCGGTCGTCTCGTGAGAGTAGAACGGACCTTCGCCGGCGGTAACCTCGCCGTAGCCCTCGATGCTTCCATCCGAGACTCTCACGACGATGATGCGCCGGTCCCGCGTTACACCGAAGCTGGTCTCAAAGGGATGCAGCAGCCGCATCCGGATTTCGCGCAGCTCAATCCGCGGGATCAACACGGGATGCGCCTCGGATGAAGACGTAGTCACTGGTATTTCCATGGCGTTCGAAGCCAGCGACGTAGAAGTCGTCCTTGATGTTTGCTTGAAACTCTTCGCGAACTCGGATTCTCTGGGCTCGCGCAAGCGCCGCATCGGCGGGAATGGTCACCCTTCGCTGATCGCCCTGGACCACGGGGCGCGGTCGATTCAGCCACCACTCGGCAATCAATCGGTCACTGTCTTCCTCATAAAAGGAGGGATAGTATCGTCGAACGATCACACCCAGCTTTTCAATATTGAGGTAGGCATTGCGCGAGACCAGCGGATCGAAAGTCCACTCAATCAGTTGAATGCCGTGCTGCAGGGCATGAGTTTTCTGAGCGGCCTTCAGTTGAGTCCCGATGCCCGAGTCGCGACAAGGCGATGTCACCGCGAGCATATGCGAATGCCAGTACGGCTTCCCGTTTCGAACGCCGGGAATGGCGCTCAGAAATCCGACCAGCTTCGTGCCGTCAAAGGCGCCGAGGACCAGTCCTCCGATATGTCGTGATACCACGAAAAATCTGGAAGGCATCAATTCGACGTCGCTCCACCCGAAGCCATCCCGCTGTAGATCGAGGCAAGCCTCAAACTCGTCAGTCCGAGTCAGTTCGCGAACAATCATGATTCAGTCTTCTGAGCCTTGGCTTGCTGCCACAGGTTCTCCATCTCCTCAAGGGACGTGCCCTCCAGGGTTTTTCCTGCTTTGGCGAGTTCCGCTTCCATGTATTGAAAGCGAGTTTTGAACTTGCGGTTAGCTCTTTTTAATGCGGATTCGGAGTCGATCTTCAAAAACCGGGCCAGGTTTACGATGACAAAAAGGATGTCTCCGATTTCGTCTTCGAGGCGGGACTGGCGTGAATTCTCCGGACCGGTCATGGCCTCTCGCAATTCATGCGTTTCTTCTTCCAGCTTGTCGAATACGCCTTCGATGTCCGGCCACTCAAAACCGACACGCGCCGCCCGAGAGGAAATCTGATGTGCTTCGTGAATTGCCGGCAGTTTGCTGGGGATGCCTTCGAGCAGGGACCGCTGCTCGGGTGTTCGATCCTTCAACTTCCTGGTCTTTTCCTGAGCCTTAATCGCTTCCCAGTTCCTGATGACGTCCTCAGCGGACGATGCCGTGCCGTTGCCGAAAACGTGGGGGTGGCGGCGCACCAGCTTGTCGCAAATTTCGTCGATCACGCGATCGATATCGAAAGCGCCCTCCTCCTTGCCGAGCTGCGCCTGAAAAACGATGTGAAGAAGCAGGTCTCCAAGCTCTTCGGCCAGCCCGGCCGAATCGTTGTTGTCGATAGCCTCGAGGACTTCGTAGGTTTCCTCGACGAGCATGGGTTTGAGGGTGTTCCGATCCTGCTGTTTATCCCAGGGACAGCCGTTGGGACCCCGCAGCGTAGCCATGATTTGAACGAGCTTTTCGAACTTTGCCCCAGTCATTCCGTATAATCATAACCCGATGAAAGTGGTTTCCCAGCTGTCCGATGCGGCGCTGCAAGGTCCCTGTGTGCTGGCCATCGGCAACTTCGACGGCGTTCATCTGGGGCATCAACGGATTCTCGCCGCGGTTGTTGAAAATGCGCGGAAGCTTCGGTTCTGCCCGGCAGTTCTGACTTTTGATCCCCATCCGCTGCGGCTGCTGGCACCGGAACAGGCGCCTCGCCTGATCAGCACGCTGGATCAAAAGCTCCGGCTTATCGAGAACATGGGTATAGAGCTGGTGTTCATCGCGCGCTTTGACGCGGAGTTTGCTGCGCTGACACCCGAAGCATTTATCCGGAAGTATCTTGTGGACGGCCTTCGCACCAGAATGCTTTGCGTGGGCAGTAACTTCATCTTCGGACATCGCCAGACCGGAAACGTTACAACACTTCAGCAATGGCGTCAGGAGTTCGAACTGGTGGAGATTCCACATGTCACGTCGCGAGGTGTCATTGTGAGCAGCACTCACGTCAGGCAACGTATTCAGGACGGCAGGGTTTCGCGGGCATGCCGTATGCTCGGGCAGTGGTTCGAAATAGAAGGCCGAATTGCAGCCGGAGCCGGTCGCGGACGTAACGTGACGGTGCCGACACTGAACCTCGAGCCCGATAATGAGCTGGTTCCCCTTACGGGTGTCTACATAACGCGAACGGCGATGGACGGTAGTGTGGCTTTTGTGGATTCGATTACCAATATTGGAACGCGTCCCACGTTCAACGGTAGTTCCGAGACGATCGAGACTTTTGTGTTGGATGCCGCAGTGCCCGCAACGACAACACGAATGCGGCTTCAGTTTCTCAAGCGCGTTCGTGATGAAAAGCGTTTTGATTCGCCGGAGCTCCTCCGTGAACAGATCGGGCGCGATGTCCAGGTTGCCAGACGATTCTTCCGCATGCTGCAGGCAGGAGCGAATGCAGGAATCCATTCGAATTGAAATCTATTCGAGGCCGGGCTGCCATCTCTGTGACGAAGCGAAAGCGGTCATCGAACCATTCTCCGCACGGTACCCGCTGCAGATCGTCGTCACCAACGTCGACAGTAAACAGGATCTGCGTGATGCCTACGGAACGGAAATTCCTGTCGTGATGATCAATGGAACCGAAGCATTCCGCCATCGCGTGGATGCTCGAGTGCTTGAAAGGAAACTGAAGGACCTGTGGAACCTGTCGATATCCTGACCATTGCGGCACATCCTGACGACGTGGAATTGACGTGCGCCGGCACGCTGATCCGAATGATCCAGCAGGGTTATTCCGCGGGTATCCTGGACCTCACCCAGGGAGAGATGGGAACCCGGGGCACACCGGAACTTCGTGCCCGCGAGGCGGAGGCTGCTGCGGCCGTGATCGGCGCTCGCTGGCGTGAGCGAATGAACCTCGGGGATGCTCGCTTAACGGCATCCATCGAGAATCGCATGTCGGTCGCAGAGCGCATTCGCGCGGCGAAGCCCCGAACCGTAATTCTTCCTTACTGGGAGGGGCGCCATCCCGATCACTATACGGCTGCGATTCTTGGTTACGAAGCGTGCTACGCAGCAGGACTAAAGCAGCTACCGATTGCCGGTGAACCTCACAGACCGAAGAAGATCCTGTACTCGGCCATGTACGCGGAAGTTCGACCGTCGTTCAGCGTCGATATTACGGATGTGTTTCCCAAGAAGATGGAGGCCATCCTTTGCTTCGCTTCCCAGTTCTCGGGAGATCTTCGAGAGATTGCGGAGCTCTATCCGGCATGGGGTCGTCTGGTGGATCAGATCACGACGCAATGCAAGTACTTCGGGCACTCAATCGGAGTGACTTACGCCGAGCCATTCGTTGTCAAAGAGAGCCTCGCTATCGACGACATCGTAAACATGCCGGTGGCATCGATCTGAAGCAGCGGCGGTCGGTCAGGAAGAGGGCTTAGCGCCCAGACGGTGACGATGGGCATATACAGCAAGTTCGAACTTATTCGATAAGCCGAGTTTTCCAAGGATGGAGGTCAGGTGGTTCCTCACGGTCGCTTCGGAAATTCGCAGTTGCTTTGCAATGCGCTCTCCGTTCAACCCTTCGCTGACGAGTCCGACGATCTCGACTTCGCGGGGCGTTAGTCGCGCAATTTTCTCCGCTTCCGGATCTTGTTTTTCAGCGGCCGCCCGCGACAACTTCCCCATCACTGCGGTCATCAGGGATCTTCCTAGCCACGCTTCGCCGGAATGGACGCTCTCAATGGCTTGAATCAGGGTTTCAGGCGCCTGCTCTTTGAGCACCACACCGTTCGCGCCGGCAGCGACGGCGGCGAGATGTTGTTGGGTATCGGCCAGTGCCGTAAGCACCAGAATGCGGGCGGGGCTGAAACGATCCATCAGGTTCGGGAGGAAGTCGAGTCCCTTTTCTGTTCCGAGATCGAGGTCCAGAAGGATGATGTCAGGTCGGCCCAGACTCAGGTCGGCCAGAGCGCCCGACGCAGTTTGGGTTTCCCAGAGCACTGTCATACGCGGACTGTTCTCGATGAGCATGCGCAGGCCAGCCCGAACAATAGCGTGATCGTCGATGATGCATACCTTGATCGTACCGGTATCGATCGGCCGTGAGTCGCGCTGAGATTTGGAGACGAACCCCTGGTTCCCCGTTTTCATCATTTGGAGACGCTTTATATCCATTAACGCGACGCTTCGCAAGGGTCTTGAAGATGTTCCTGTCGAGCCCATCGCAAACCCACCCTCCGCATTACCTGTTGTCCGCCTTTAGTTGCGCTTGCTATGATGCTGGGTCTGACTTGGGGTCGTAGTTCAGTTGGTTAGAACGCCGGCCTGTCACGCCGGAGGTCGCGAGTTCGAGTCTCGTCGGCCCCGTTTAGAAACAGTAAGTTGGCCGAGGGGTGACAGCCTCGGCCTTTGTTTTGGTGGCTGGGTTCCACCCAAGATAGATCAATCCTGCGGTGCTTGCCTGTCTTCATTCCTACCCCCGGCATCCGTGAATGTTCTCTTCATCGTGAGGAACTTCCTGCAAAAGCGGATATCGCCCCACTCCAGGCCGATGAGCACACCGGCGCGCATACCAGCGAATCGACAAAGAAAGGATCGGGTAGTAATCCCCGGAGACTTTGCGCTCCAGAACCGAGCACGAAAAGACTACTACGAATTCAACGGCTCTGGATTGATCGCGTGGTTGAAGAGGAGACCGTGAAGGTTAGAGTAAAGGAAACATGGCGAAGAGGACCCCGACTAAGTTGGCCTTCCCTTATACGTACGCGTGGGGCCCGCGACTGATGGGTTTCAACCGGAAAGGCCGGGCCTGCCGTGTGCTGGTGCGAGGATCAATGAACAGTGCGCTCGTGGAATTCGAAGACGGGTTCCAGGCGATCGTCTCGAGAAGCGCACTCAGAAAGAGGAAATGAACAAGACCCCCATAGAATGGACGGACTTCACCGCGAATCCACTCCGGTACAGAGATCCGGACGGCAACGTCGTGCACGCATGCGTTCACAAGTCCGCGGGCTGTCTCCATTGCTATGCCGAGGCCCTGGCGCCACGGTACGGCCGGAAGGGTCTTTCCTTCACCGCCGAAAACATGAAGCGACTCACGCCATTCTTGGACGAGAACGAACTAAACAAGATGCTTACCTACAAGCCAGCGTCCGGGAAGATGTGCTTCGTCGGCGACATGACCGATGTCTTCGGCGAGTGGGTGCCCGTAGGCCTGCTCGAGGAACTGTTTGCTGTCTTCGCCCTCAGATCCGACGTTATCTGGCAGGTGCTGACAAAGCGCGCTGACAGGATG
>DASTBJ010000654.1:0-3950 GCA_035712125.1 Terriglobia bacterium | reverse complement strand
CAACTAGTCTGGCTCCGATTTTTTGGAGGAAAGTGCAATGAAGATTTTGAGTGTTTCCTTACTGTGCGTGTTCACCATGTTGACAACCATGATTTTCGCGCAGACGCCTGCGGCTCCGAAGCTGGAGCTCGCGTTCGAGATTCGCGCACAAGTCGGGAAGCCGGATGAGGTGGGTGCTGTGCCGGGAGGCACGCGGCGGGTTATTCCGATACTGGGGGGAACGTTTACCGGTCCTCAAGTGAAGGGCAAGATTTTGCCCGGCGGGACTGATCATCAACTGCTTCAGCCCGATGGATTCACACAACTGGAAGCGCGCTATGTCCTGCAGACCGATCAGGGCGAGATGATTTATGTGACAAACCGCGGCATGCGTCACGGGCCTGCGGATGTCCTGAAGCGACTGAATGCGGGCGAACGCGTCGATCCGAATCTGATCTATTTCCGGACTGCCGCGACCCTTGAAACGTCCGCGCCACGATTACAGTGGATGGCCCGGTCGATCTTCGTCTGCGTCGGCGAACGTTACCCGAACGAGGTCGTCGTACGTTTTTACCGGGTGATGTAGCGCTCTTACGGCGCGAAATTCACGGTGACGGTGGTAATCGCCGCGATCGGCTGGCCGCTGACCATTTGTGGCTGGTAACGCCATTGACGCACTGCCTGGACTGCGGCCTCGTTGAGCAACGGATGGCCCGATAACACTGTGATGTCGGTTACATCCCCAGCTGTCGTGATCTGGATCTGCAGCAGCACAACGCCCTGAATTCGCGCCGCGACAGCCAGCGGCGGAGACGCCGGAGGTACCGACGAGATGAGACTGGCCTTCGCAACCTCCGGATCGATTCTTATGACCCTTTGAGGAGGCGGTGGGGGAGGCGGTGGGGGCGGAACGCCTGTTGCAACGATGCGTACGTTGCCATTAGGTGTCACTGTCGCGCGTAACTCGTCCGTATCCGAAGCGGAAATCTTTAGCGATTCCTTCAACAAGTCGGCAGTGCCATAGGTGAAGGACTGCACCGTGTACGCTGGTACATTCAGTGTGACGCGCCGTTGACCTTCCGGCAGCACAAGCGTGAACTGCCCGTCGGCCGCAGTAGTGGTCGAAACAGCCACATTCCCGGACCCAAACCCGCTCGCCAGAGGTTCACTCCAATTCACTCGTAAGGCCACACTCGAACCATTGTAATTGGAGACAACGCCTCGAACTTCCTTCATCGGAGGTATGTTGATGTTGAAGCTCGTCATGTCCTGGTTGGGAACGGTCACGGGTGTCGAAGGAAACGGAAGGGCCGGGAAAAACGTTGCCGTATACGATCCAGGTAACACTCTCGCGAACTCGAACGTCCCATCGGGCTGGACAGGAACGTCCAGCGGGTCCAGGACCAATTGTCCTGACAGCGAGATCCTAAAACTTTTTGCGGTCGGTAGTGCTGCCAAACCATTCACGCGTCCACTGAACTTGACCCACGGCGGCTTCTCGTCCACGCCCAGAGTGACGACAAGAGGCACAGAGGCGGTCGTGCGAGAAATACTGAGGTTCGTCGTCAACAGATCCGTCGATCCGGCGGTTATCGATTTGATCTCATATCCTCGAGGAAGCCCGGACCATCCCACCCGGTATTCACCTTCCGCCAGAACGCTCCCGAACGAGCCGCTTGTCAGTAATGTGGCGTTTGCAGCGGTGCCGCCGCCCTTGAGCGGCATGAATGCCAGCGTGAAGCGTGGACGCACCCCGTTGTTCGGGACAACCACGGAGCCTGTAATCCTAAACGTCCGCACAACGGGGTATTCGATTCCCTTGACGTCGTTGTCCCCTACGACAACTGGCATCTGCTGAGCAGACACGCCGCCGGAAACACTAATCTGGTAGTTACCGGGGCGAACCCTGACGAACTGAAAGGAACCGTCGGGATTAAGCGTCGTCTCGGTTGCAGGAGCACCGCCTCCGATGAGGCGAATACGGGTCACTCCAGTCACATCGCCTGCAAGCCGTCCGCTCACCGTGACGCCTGCAGACACCGCGATAGTGAAGTTGATGTCGGGGATTGGTGTGCCGGATAGCACATTCAAAATCGTTGCACCCGTCGCCGACGAGACGCCGGGATAGTAGGTCGGCGAGTCCACAAAACCTGCGACGACGTAGTAGCGGCCCGGAGGAATGTTCTCGAGACGGTAACGGCCGGTGTCGTCCGTCATGCCGAGGCTGACGAGGGCAGTCCCGTTACCTGCACCACCACTGGTTTCCTGCACCGCCATCGCGCTGACGCGAACTCCCGACGCGGGCTGGCCTGAACGCGACAACACCTGGCCGGAGATAGTTCCACTTGGAACCTGAGCGGCGACAGCAGCCACGCACAGAGCAACAACCCACAGCAGATTTTTCATAGGACACCTGAGTGTTGCTAGTCATGATGGCGCGCAGAATAAGCGGCGTCAAGTGTGTCGGGAACGCGATTGAGCGGCAGCAAATTTTTGAAAATTCAGGTCTGAGGTTTGATCCCGGGCGGTGCTGAATTGGCGGTTGAGCGTGCGTTTCCGCTCGAGGCCCGCAATGACCTCGGGGCGAACTTCGGGAGAGACAGGCAATGTCTCGTTCGAGATTCTCGCGATGATGTCGGCATACGCCCGGTCAAACTGACGCGCGGAATCGTTCCCGTGACACATTGATCCCGGCAGAACGCGGTAGTCCATCAGGACTTCGGGGGTTGCCCAGATAGGGCCGTTGGACGAGATCAAGAGAACATTGCTGACGACGTCTTCAAGGTGCTCAATACCGGCCGTCCTCGGGAGAGCCAGTTCGTGTCGCGTCAGTGGGAAGAGCGGACACGTCAGACGAAGCAGTTCGGAGACTCCCAGCATGAAGGGCGACGCGTGACCCTCAAAGGCCACATAAAGGACCGAACCATCCCCGGCCTGGATCACCCGAGGTCCGTCGACACTGGCGCCGTACTTCTCGGCTTGCGGTACCAGGACTTCAAGGCGCCGCGGCAGCCAAGCATCGTCGGCATCGAGCGCGCACACAATTTCACCGCGACACTCTCGGAGACCACGGTTGCGCGCCGCGTGACATCCGGAACCGACTTTGCCGGTTGAAACGTGACGGACGCGAGGGTCGAAGATTCCCGAATCGCGCAGACACGCGGCATAGTCTGCGCCATCGTCGGAAACGACAATACACTCCCAGTTGGTGAAAGTCTGCGCCATGATTGAACGAACCGTCTCGGCAAGACTGTCCTGCGCTCGGTACGCCGGGATGACGATCGACACAAGCATGGTATGTGACTTTACCAGAGTATCTCCCGAATTCCACGACGCCAGCCGTAGGGAACATTCTCAACGTAGAACGCGTTAGCCAGCACGGCGCCCGAATCACGAAAGGCATCCTGCTCGAGGAACCCGTTGCGATGTACCTTCACGGACACCGGCCGGGGATCCCACTTCTCCCGCACGCCTTCAACTCGAATGATGGAATTCGTCTGTCGCTCATAGTCGAAGGTAAAAGGAAGGGGCCCGCCGAAATGGCGCGCATCATCAAAATCATCGAAAGGCGAGCCTGCGGGCAGCGCAGGCTCTTGCTGCAATGCGGCCTCAACGTGCAGGTCCGCCTTGTGATCCGGAGTAGAGATCCGAATCGAGCATTTCTCGCCGGTTCGCTGAAGCTCCCACGAAGACAACTGGTAGTTGTAATGCGTCAGGATGTTGCCGAAGAAGCGCATGGCCCGGTGATTCGTGTCCGTACGAAGAACCTTGAGGCCACGCAGCGTCTGGCCTGAGCGCATGGTGTATCGAGTGAAGATGCGATAGCCGCAGAGAAAGAATTGGATACCCATACCCTGAGGCACAAAAGCGGGCCGCAGATCGGTAGTCTGCACAAGGGCCACGGCCAGGAATCCGAAGTCCTTGTACGTATCGAGCACAAGGCCCGGCGGAAGCAGCGGCGCAAGCACACC
>DASTBJ010000653.1:0-12104 GCA_035712125.1 Terriglobia bacterium | reverse complement strand
CAAAGGGTGATGAGCATTTTCACACCGACAAACGTGAGAATCGCCGACAGCCCATACTTGAGATACACGAACTTGTTCACGATGCCCGCCAGCAGGAAGTACATGGAGCGCAGTCCAAGGATGGCGAAGACGTTTGAGGTGTAAACCAGGAAGGGATCTGTCGTGACGGCAAAGATTGCGGGAATTGAATCGACGGCGAAAACAAGGTCCGTGAATTCAACAAGGAGAAGGACGAGAAACAGAGGAGTGGCAACCGTGAGCCCCATCTCTTTGGTGAAAAACTTCTGTCCGTCGTAGCGGTTGGTCACACGCAGAAAGCGTCGTGCCGTTTTCATGACGACATTTTTTTCCGCGTCGAACTCTTCATCCTGACGCAGGGCCATCCTGATTCCCGTCACGATAAGGAAGGCGCCGAAGACGTACATGATCCAGTGAAATTTTTCGATCAGGAACGAACCCATCCCGATGAAAGCGCCACGCATGATCAGAGCCCCAAGGATTCCCCAGAAAAGTACGCGGTGCTGATATTTCGGCGGGACGCTGAAGTAGCCAAAAATCATCACGATCACAAAGATGTTGTCCGCGGAGAGCGACAGCTCGATAAGGTACCCTGTGACGAAGAGCAGGGCCTGCGACGACCCTTTCCAGAAATAGAGGATCGTCGCAAAGACAAACGACAGCGTCGTCCAGATGGCCACCCATACCCCTGCTTCCCTTGGATGGATAGCATGAGCTTTGCGGTGGAAGACTCCCAGGTCGAGCGCCAGCGTTCCCAGTACGAAGAGTGTAAACCCTAAGTACAGCAAGGTGTTCGTTTCCATTAACGTTCTGTTCCTCCGGTATGTGACCCGCGGCAAAATTGAAAAAGGCGAGCCGCTACGGTACACGAATGTGTCTCGTAATGGTCTCGCCTATGAAAGTCACGCGCCCGGCCGAGGATTCTACTAGGACCCTGTGCTGACGACCGGAAGCATTGAGCCCGGGACGGGCTCAACAGGCTACTCCCCACTGCCTCGTAGAGAGTAGCATGGCGCTTCCCCGACCCACCCCGAAATCGGAGTTCAAGTGACGTTGATGGAATTTGTACACTTGGATGTAACTGAAAAGGAACGATGAATGGGAGCTCGATCATTGCCCATCCGGGCCGCTCAGGGACGGCGCTGTCGCACTGACGCTCTTAAACGCAAGGAACGAGTTGACTATCAGTACCTCTTGTTCGTCGCTGGCGATTTTTGATGATGCAGAGCCTATTGTTGTATCTTCCTGCTTCTCGTGCGAAAGGAGCTGAACTGTATGGCCGAAGGCCAAATCATTGCCAATCAGAAAATCATTCTGAAAAACCAGAAGGCGATCCTCGCCAACCAGGAAACCATCAAGAAGAATCAGGTAACGATCAAGAAAAACCAGGACAAGCTTGATCTAATTCTCAAGAATCAAGAACGCATCCTGGCACTGCTACAAAAGTAGCCTCCTTCAACGCATTCTTGGCAATAGGCCTGGCCATGACGTCGACAATCTCTCCCATGCATCGCTACATCGGCCGTGTGGTCGACCTCCTCGACCCGGCGACCAACCGCCTTCCCGACCTTGACCTGTACGGCGCACGGAGTATCATCCTCGGCGCCGATCCGCATGCGATTCGTGCGATCAATGGTTCGTTCGCCATTGTCGCGTCTGAAGGCAGCACCGTTCGGATGGCGCGATCGATGGACCGGCCGATGCGCTACTTTCTCGCCAAGCGACACGAGGGCCCGGCGCTCTTCGTCGCCGATCGCATTGACACCCTGCATCGCGCGCTGCAGGCCGAGGGTCTTGCCAACCAATTCCATCCGAGCTACACGCGGATGGTACCGGCACACTACCTTGTGGAAATCGCGCTCGTCGGCTGCCCCGATCCCGACCCGACCTACACGCGATTCTTCACACCCAAAACAAACGCATTGCCGGCGTCCACGGAAGAGATCGGTCGTCTCTACGTCTCGCGAATTGCGCAAGCAGTCGAACGCTGGCTGGCACACATGGATGCCGCTTCTGACAGGCACGAGCCGATCGGTGTCGCCTTCTCCGGCGGCATCGACAGCGGGGCCGTGTTCCTGGTCGTGTACCACACGATGTTGAAGCTGGGGCTCTCGCCTTCGCGCCTGAAAGCCTTCGTGCTGGACCTTGGCGATGGCCCCGATGTCTCGCAAGCCCGCGCGTTTCTGGATGCCCTGGGTTTGTCGCTGTTTCTCGAGACCATCGAAGTTTCGATGAGTGAGCTCGACTTCAGCGAAACATTGCGTGTGATCGAAGACTACAAGCCACTCGACGTCGAATGCGCGGCTATGGGCCTCGCGCTCTGCAAAGGTATTCGCACGCGCTATCCCGAATGGAGGCACCTGGCGGATGGCGACGGTGGAGACGAGAATCTTAAGGACTATCCGATCGAAGAAAACCCGGAGTTGACGATCCGGAGCGTGATCGACAACCTGATGCTCTACCAGGAAGGCTGGGGAGTAGGGCGCATCAAGCATTCGCTGACGTACAGCGGTGGCTTGAGCCGGAGTTATGTGCGCACCTACGCACCGGCTCGCCATTACGGTTTCGAAGGCTTCAGTCCTTACACTCAGCCCGATGTGATGGAAGTGGCCGAAGGCATACCTTTCGCCGCCCTCACTGCGTACGATGTCCCCACGCTTTACTCCCTCAAGGGCGCCATCGTGAGCCAGGGCGTTAAAGCGCTGACCGGGTTCGACATGCCAGTCTTTCCGAAGCGACGGTTCCAGCACGGTGCAGTCGGTCCTGCCCTTTACCGCGAGCTCGGAGGCGACGAACGCTCTTATCGTCGGATCTTCCAGAGCTTCTACGCCTGACGTGACGCCATATCCGACTGGTTCAGCCGAGCGCGATACCTTCGTTCTCTCGCGCCGGCCCGAGCGGAGAGAACGTGATCCCTGGCGGCACCAGGGCGTGATCGTCGAGCACGAGCCCGCCGCGGACGGCTGCTTGCAGGACGTCGCGACGATCTTCCTCACGGGACGCGAGTGTCCGTGGAAGTGTGTGATGTGCGATCTCTGGCAATACACGACAATCGCCGACACGCCATCCGGCGCCATTCCGGCCCAGATCGACCGCGCGCTCGAAGACATCTGCACCGGACACGCCGGAGCTCGAGCGCCGTCGATACTCAAGCTCTACAATGCGGGGAGCTTCTTCGATCCGCGAGCGGTACCGGAAGGGGACTACAGCGCGATCGTTTGCGCCCTTCGCAGCCCGTTGCGGGTCATCGTGGAATGCCATCCGGCGCTCATCGGTCCACGCCTCGATCGATTCATGAATGCTCTTGCGACCCAGGCCTCCAAAGACAAATGCGCCACTCCAAGACTCGAGGTCGCTATGGGACTCGAAACGGCGCATCCGACGGCCCTCGAAAAGCTTCACAAGCGGCTTACGCTCGATCTGTTCGAGAATGCGTGCAACGAGCTCCGCCTGCGCGGCGCCGATCTCAGAGTCTTCCTGCTCGTCTCGCCGCCGTTCATCCCGGCGTATGAACAGGATCTCTGGCTGGCACGCTCGATCGATTTCTCGATCGCCTGCGGCGCGACGGCCATCTCGATCATTCCTACACGCACGGGCAACGGCGCGATGGAGACGCTCGAAGCCTTTGGTGAGTATCGACGTCCTGCGCTCGCTGATGCGGAACGCAGCCTTATGCTCGCGATCGAAACGGCCGGCGCCCGTGCTCGAATCTTTCTGGACATGTGGGACATCGAGAACACCGCCGCGAGCCTGTGTTGCGGCCAGGCACGCGTGGCCCGCCTGCGCCAAATGAACTTGATGCAAACTGTCCTCCCGGAAGTCACCTGTTTGTTCTCGAACGAGCCACATGTCTAGGGGGCAACGTATCACCGCCGACGTCGCCATTGTCGGTTCCGGGTTTGCCGGCGCCCTGGCGGCTCTGGCACTCCGCCAAAGGCAACAACGCGTCGTCTTGATCGAACGTGGCACGCATCCCCGCTTCGCAATCGGCGAGTCCACAACGCCCCTTACCAATCTGCTTCTCGAGGAGTTTGCCGACCGCTATCACCTGCCGCGCATCCGAGCCTTCTCGAAGTGGGGCACCTGGCAAGCCACAAGACCGGACATCCCATCCGGCCTCAAGCGAGGATTCACTTTCGTCTTCCATCGTCCCGGTGAGTCGACGAGCGACGATCGAGCCCGACAGCTCCTCGTAGCGGCAAGCCCGCATGACGGCGTGGCCGACACGCACTGGTACCGGCCTGCGTTCGATCAAATGCTCGTCGCGGAAGCTGAGAATGCGGGCGCGATCTATCTCGACCGCACGTCCCTGGCAGAGTTTGCCGACGACGGCCGGACCGTTACGCTATCGGGCACGCGCCGAGACAGCCCACTCGTTGTGCAAGCGCCCTTTGTGATCGATGCCACGGGCCCGCGAGGATTTCTGGCTAGCCGGCTCGCAATAGGCAATGCCCCGCTACGCTGGCTGCCACCGACGCAAGGCCTGTACACGCACTTCGAAGACGTCGGTCTCTGGGAAAGTGTGGTGCCGCCTGACGGCGTTCCCCCCTATCCACCAGACGCGGCAGCGCTCCACCACGTCTTCCCTGGAGGATGGATCTGGATTCTTCGTTTCAACAACGGCGTCACGAGCGCAGGCGCAGCGCTCCATGATGACCTTGCCCACGAGCTGCGAGCTCGCGCGGGCGAAAGCGCATGGAAGCGGCTCCTTGAGCAACTGCCATCGGTTCGGGAGCAGTTCAGCGACGCGATGAACACGCTGCCCTTCATTCACGCCCCACGCATTGGATTCCGCTGCAGCCGCGTCGCCGGCGAACGCTGGGCGCTTTTGCCGTCCGCGGCCGGTGTGATCGACCCCCTTCTTTCGACGGGCTTCCCGTTGACTCTTCTCGGCCTCGGCCGACTCCTTCACTGCCTCGAGACAACCGAGCCGGGTGAGCAACGCAGCGCCGCGCTGTCGGCGTATGAGCGCGACACTCAGGACGAACTCGACATCACCGAACGGCTCGTAGGCGCACTCTACGCCAACATGGCGTTCCCCGCGATGTTCAAGAAACTCACGATGTTGTACTTTGCCGCGGCAAGCTTCAGCGAAACGGTTCGCCGTCTCGGTCGTCCCCACCTTGCGCCAGGATTCCTGCTCCACAAGCATCCCGTCTTCGGCAGTGAGCTCCGTCAGTGCGCCGACTTCGCTGCCAGGCGGCCGGACGGCGACGCTGAATGCGCCCTCTTCGAAAGAATCGACAGAGCCATCGAGCCTTTCGACACAGCCGGTCTCCTGGATCACTCACGCAACGGCTGGTATCCGGTCTTGCGTGATGACCTCATCGGAAGCGCGCACAAGCTTGAAGCGTCGGAGGCTGAGATCGCCCTGCTGCTCAAGCGATGCGGACTCTAGGATCGGGACGCACCGCGGAGCGGTGCAAGGAAGGTTGCGGGTAATTCCCTGCCAGTGTTTCCCTTGAAAAGTGCCTGAGACGTCCATCTTGAAGTATGATTAGCCCGCTCGCGAACGACAAAATCGGAGAACCCATGAGTGCCAGAGTTGACCACATTCACGCGACCCATCACATCGCGCCCAGCTTGTACGATAAGCTCAACGCGCAGTGGCACAGGCGGGCTCTTCTCTTTTTCATGTTTATCGTACTTGCGCATTGGTCCGAACACCTCGCGCAAGCCGCTCAAATCTATATTCTCGCCTGGCCCATTGCCGAGTCACGGGGTGTTCTCGGGCTGTGGTATCCCTGGCTCATCAAGTCGGAATTACTCCATTACGGCTACGCCTTGATCATGCTTGCGGGTCTTTGGCTATTTCGAAAGGGATTCCACGGTCAGTCACGCAAGTGGTGGACCATCGCCCTGGTCATCCAGTTTTGGCACCACGTGGAGCATGCGCTCCTCCAGGGACAGGCGATCCTGGGGCATAACCTCATGGGTTCGCCGGTACCGATAAGCATCCTGCAAATGTGGATTCCTCGGGTCGAATTGCATCTCTTTTACAACAGCATCGTTTTCATCCCGATGGTCCTGGGCATGTATTACCACATGTTCCCGTCGAAGGATGAAGCAAGCTCGTCATGCACATGCCGGTGGAACGAGGCCAGGGCGTGATTGGGTCAAGGCGGCCTGCAAGATTTGTAATCCGGGCAGCCCTAGGGAATGCGCTTGCATCAGTTTTGGCTGTGCTGATTTTGGCCGGCTGCCAGACCCCACCGAATCCTGGAGACGCCGTAACGATCGAAAGTGAAGTTACTCCGCACCCTCTTCATGTTGGCGTTTCAACGATTGACCTCAAACTCACGGACGCCGCAGGCGATCCAATCACTGGCGCCCGGATCCATTTGGAAGGATTAATGACCCATTCTGGGATGTCTCCGGTCTTCAATGAAGCTCGGGAAGTGAGTCCTGGACGTTATCAATCTTCACTGGAATTCAAGATGGCAGGGGACTGGGTTGTCCTGCTGCAGATTACTTTACGCAGTGGTCAGAAACTGGAGCGTCAGTTTGACGTCAAAGGAGTCCTTCCGAGCTGATCCGTGGATTTACTGAGAGTACCCGTGCTGGGACGGTTTCTTCGCTGGCGACACGCGCGGACCGCTCTGCAGATTCCGGTCTTCGTCATCAGCATCCTGATGGTGCTTCATGGCCTGTTCGGTCCTGACCTCGCGCCAAGAAATCTGGCGACCACACTGACCTGGGTTCACTTCCGCGGCGCGATGGTCCTGGTTCTCCTTGTAGCGGGCAACTTCTTCTGCATGGCCTGTCCATTCATGCTTCCACGTCAGGTCGCACGTCACCTCTTTCTTCCCCGGCTTAACTGGCCAAGGAAACTGCGCAACAAATGGCTGTCTGTCAGTTTATTCATCGGGATTCTTTTCGCTTACGAACTGTTCGATCTCTGGGCGTCGCCCTGGTGGACCGCCTGGTTGATACTCGCGTATTTCGTGGGGGCGCTGGCAGTTGACAGTGTGTTCAAACATGCCTCGTTCTGTAAGTTCGTTTGCCCCATCGGTCAGTTTAATTTCGTTGCTTCCACGATTTCTCCGCTAGAAGTGCAGGTGAGGGACCAAACGATTTGCGACGAATGCGAAACGAGGGACTGCATTCGTGGCAGGCGCGAGCCCGAGAACGGGCTGAACGTGTTCCAGAGAGGTTGTGAGTTGGCGTTGTTCCAGCCGCTCAAGGCCGGCAATATGGATTGCACCTTCTGCCTGGATTGCGTCCAGGCCTGTCCGCACGACAACGTCGGTATTCTGAGCCGGGTGCCCGCCAAGGAATTGACCCTCGACCCACGGCGCTCCGGAATCGGACTGTTTTCGCGCCGCAAGGACCTGGCGGCTCTCGCGATTCTGTTCTGCTTCGGCGCTCTTCTAAATGCTTTTGGCATGGTCACTCCGGTATATGCCGTGCAGAGTTTTCTTGCAGGCATGCTGGGTTTGAATCAGCAGGCCCCGGTGCTCGGCATCATTTTCATGCTGTTTCTCGTAGTGGAACCTGTTGTCCTGCTGGGACTGGCGGCGTGGCTGACTCGAAAATGGAGCGGCAGCAGCACAGGCATCTTGCCGCTGATCGTACGGTATGCCTACGGAATTGCGCCTCTCGGCTTCGGTGTCTGGCTCTCGCACTACAGCTTTCATTTCTTTAACGGGCTGTTCACTTTCGTCCCGGTCTTTCAAAGCGCTGCCGCCCGCGCCGGATTGCCTTTCTTAGGAGAGCCGCGATGGAATCTGGGCGGACTGCCGGAAAGCGCGACCTACGTTATCGGAATGGGGTTCCTCATGCTGGGACTGATCGGATCGTTGATGGTGATCTACCGGATTGCGGGACAGGAGCTCGTAAGCCGGCCCATCCGGGCTTTTGCGCCATGGGCAGGTGTGTGTTTGATCCTGTGGCTTTCCGCGGTGTGGCTGATGTCTCAGCCGATGCAAATGCGCGGTACGTTTCTCGCACAATAGCGCGGGATTGAACGCAGCGAATCAATGGACGTTTCACATCATTGCGGATTCCAGGGAAAGAGCAGGTGCATTCTTGTAGCGATATGGTTGTTGCACGCCACTTCGCTCCCGGCTCTCGCACACGAAGGGCCGCCCTATCCCATCGTCGTGGACCGTACGGCCGGACCTTTCGTGATGTCTGTCTGGGGCGATCCCGATGTCGGCATTGGAACCTTTTACATGATTCTTGAACCGTTGAACGGATCTGTCCTTCCCGGTGATGTGAAGGTCCATGTTGCCGTCCAACCTCTAAGCGGCCGCCTTCCGGAGGCGCGTTATTCCGCCGAGCGAGACCGATCGAGCAAAAGCGTCCAATTCAAGGCGGAGATCCCATTCGACGCTCAGGAGCAGTGGCGGCTGCGCGTCATGCTGGAATCTTCTCAGGGGAACGGAGAAGTGACCTCGGCTATCGAGGTGACGCCACCGGGGTTTGGCCGATGGGATCTTCTCATTTATGCATTTCCATTCCTATTGATCGGGTTCTTGTGGCTGCGGGCGTTTTTTCGGAAAAGCGCCTGAACGAAAATTTGAGTAAGCGCCGAGCACGCCAAGGACGGGTGAAGCAAGCTGAAGGACGTCCGGTCTAGTCCGGTCAGCTTTCAACCCGGTCGACATCGCTCCTCACCAGCTAAACGTCGTACAGGAGGGCTTGTTACAATGTTCGGTGATCTTGTATTCAATTCATGCGGATTGGAGAGAGAGAAACCGAAGCGATGGCATTGGGATTCACTTCAACCTGTTTACCCCGCGCCCGCGCGCATCCGACGGATGACCAGGCAGAGATAATTAATGGTCGTTGGGACGAGGGCAGTAATGCAAATTCGAAGTCTGGCCGGAAGGCGCCGCAACATTCTAAGATTCGGTTGTTCGGCGCATTTCTCAGCATTCGTGGTGATGAATTTGTCCCTGTCAGGAAGCGAGACAGGCATCTACAGATCCACCGTGAGGGCTGGTCGTGACGTCCATCCGGCAATGAGGTATATTCGCGGACCAAGCAGATATGTGCGGGTTCGGCCTCCGAGTTCGTTCCTCCCCCGCATCGATTAACGTTAAAGGAAGTTAGTGTGTTTCAACTGCGGCACTACCGAATTTGCAGGAGGTGAACTTATGGACGCAACCTGGAAGCTAAAGGGCTACCTCTTTGGCGCGTGTAGTTGTGACTGGGGCTGCCCATGCAGTTTTGATGCCCCGCCCACCAAGGGCTATTGTGAAGGCGGCTACATCTGGCATGTCACCGAGGGCTCATTCGATGGCGTCGACCTTCGCGGCCTGACGTTTGGGTGGTACGGCCATTCTCCCGGTCCCGTGCATCTTGGAAACGTGACGGGCGGCTACATTTACGACGAGCGTGCGACGCCGACGCAGCGTGAGGCGTTGCTCAAGCTGACGAGCGGAGCGGAGGGCGGTCCTTGGCAGATTCTCGCAGCGGTCACAGCGACTTGCCTCGATTCTTTCTACGAGAAATACGACATTACGATTGACGGCCTCAACAGCAGCGCGCGCGCAGGGAGCCTGCTCACGTTGCGTCTCGCGAAGATTCAGAATCCGGTGACCGGCGTTGACGAGGAGTTGCGATTGCTGAAGCCTACCGGTTTCACCTCGAAGTGGGCTGACCTCGGCAAGAGCCAGTCGTTCCAGGTAAACCGGCCCGATATCACATTCGATCACAGCGGACAGTACGGAGAATTTGCGGAATTCGACTACGTTCCGGAATAGGAGGAAGGCGGGTGAAGAGGCTGGCGGGGAACCCTGCCAGTGAGGCGCGCATGGGCGTGAGGGTTACTCGCAGAGTCCCTGGCCGGCCAAGTTCACGCCGAGCTCTCGCCCGCCAGAGTCCGAAACTGAGCATGGCTATAGATCGACAGGACGCTTCCCTCATTGGCGTCAAGTCGTATTGCTGTCTACATCATCCTGTATTGAGGGAGCAGTGCGTTGGTGGCGAAGTCCTTTATTAAGGCGTCCAGGGCCTCTTTTCCGGCCATTACTTCCACTATCGTCGATTAAGAGCGCATTACTGAGCGGAAGCCCGTCTCGAGATCCGAGCTTAACGGGAGTTTCCATGCGACGACAGGGGTTCTCTTGAATCTGGCTGCTCAGTCCAGCGCTCTTGCAGCCCTCCCGCCTTCGGCCGCGGTACCTTTGGGGAGGGAGATGCGTGGGCATCGTCCATCCGTGGCAGCTGATAGCGCAGGCCTACAACATCCCGACTCCGACGAGGCAGATCTCGAGCAATTTTGATTGGCGAGAACCCTGGCCCTGATTCTCCGGTTCGCGCGGACCTCCTGCTGGCGGTCGAGGTGGTAACGGTCCTGGCCGCAGAACTCATGCTACGGCCCGCCAAGTGCCCACGAATACATCGTGGTGGATCATATCGAGAAGCCGACGGAGAAATGACCCCCGCGGGTTGCACCGCAACCGGAGTGCAGCTCTTCTTCTTGCTGATCCGCCGGTTCCATACTAGGCTCATCGGCAACTTTCATGCCTAAGGTGAAACCGCTCTGGTTGCTTCTTCTGGTTGTTGTCTACGCTGCAACTCAATATTCCGCCGACTCGACCTGGCATGAAATCAAGAGCTCGAATTTTCGCGTCCTGACAGATGGATCTGAGAAAGAAGGCCGCCGGGTCGCTCGAGAATTCGAACAGATTCGCGCTGTGCTGGGTGCTGCGTTGCCTACTCTAAAGGATTCCACGGTGCCGCTTCTGATTTTCGCGGCACGAGATGAAGGCAGCGCCAGGAGACTCATTCCCGAGTTCTGGAGATCATCGCCGGATAAACCTGCCGGAGTTTTCTGGTTTGGAACCGAAAAGCGGTTCTCGCTGGTCCGTCTTGACCTGGTGCGAGAGGGAGCCTACACACGGCTCGACAGCTACCCCTATCAGCACATCTATCACGGGTACACCCGCGCTCTGCTCCGCGAGAACCTTCGATGGTTGCCGGCCTGGTTCATCGTCGGATACTCGGAGTTTTTCGCGAACACTCGTTTCCAGGAGGGCAAAGTGATTGTGGGCGCACCGAGTGTACGCTGGAACTACGCCCAGGGCAGGCCGATTATTCGGATGACGGAGTTTATCGACGTCAGCGTGGATTACATACCCAGGGTTCAAATGTTTAACGCACAGTCCTGGGCTCTGGTTCACATGCTCATGATGAAACCAAACGATGAGGGCAAGAGTCTGAAACGCTTTGTCTCACTGCTCGAGGCCGGCAAGTCTCAGAGAGACGCTTTCCAGGAGGCGATCGGTAATTTTGATGACATTGAAAAGGAACTAGAGCGTTACATCACTCGTCGTAGTTTTCAAAACCTGGTTTTTTCGAACCCTCCACAGACTCGGGAAGAAACTTTCAGTTCGCGTAAGCTAGCCGACCCTGCAGTTGACGCCGAGATCGGCAACTTCCAGCTGTGGCAGCGTGACATTTCTCCAGCGCGACTCCGGATCGAGCAGGCGTTGAAAGCCGATCCGCAGTCCAGCCTTGCTCACGAGGGGATGGGTTTCGTCCATTTCAACGATGGGAAAGATCAGGAGGCTTTGCGAGAATTCGAACGTGCTGCGCAGCTCAATGGATCTTCGTACCTCGCGTACTACTATCGCGCGATGCTCTCACCACAGGCTGCATCGAACGAAGCAGCGGATCAAAATATCTTTCGTTCGTGGCTCCTTCGCGTACTGGAGTTGAATCCAAGTTTCGCTCCGGCATATATCGAGCTCGCTGCGCTGGATATCCGGCAGAACAATCTGAAAGCAGCTCTGCTGCGCGCGCAACAGGCCCGGGGACTCGCAGGGTCGAACCCTGGTTATCACTCCCTCGTGGCCAGCTTGCTCCGCAGTGTTGGCCGTGATGAGGAGGCCGAAGCTCTGGCTCGTTATGTGTTTGCGCGGTGGCCCGGGTTTGATCGCGATGAAACCATGGTTGCCCGGCATACCCTCCCCTATTTAGTCCGTATTCTCGAACCGCCAGGCCCGGCGCCATCTCTGGAGAAAACGAGCCGGGCCGCAGGAAAAGTCACATCCGTAACATGCAATGACAAGGAAGGAGCTATCAGTGTGGTGCTTGATGGAGTTTCCCTGACGCTCCGTACGCCAGGGAAGATG